>PFRL01000050.1 GCA_002788555.1 Parcubacteria group bacterium CG_4_9_14_0_2_um_filter_35_11
TTAAAAATTATAACAAACTCGCCTTTTATTTTATCTTTTTCGATTTTTTCCATCACTTCTTCGATTCTCCCTCTATAAATTGTTTCAAATTTTTTTGTTAACTCTCTCGCAACCATAATTCTTATCTCTTGTCGCTTGTCTCCTGTCGCTAATTTTAATTCATTTAAGGTTCTTATTATTCTGTATGGTGATTCATAAAATATAACTGGATATTTAGAATTTACCACTTCCTCAAAAAATTTTCTTCTTTTTCTTTTTGCTGGTGGGAATCCCAAAAAGAGAAATTTTTCCATCGGAAAACCAGAAATTGAAGCAGCAGCAGTAACCGCCGAAGGTCCAGGAACTGGAGTAATTTTGACCTCCTTTCCTAACTCACTAATTAACTGACTAATTAATTTATTACCTGGATCAGAGATTCCCGGAGTTCCAGCTTCTGAAACTAAAGCTAAATTCCCCCCACCAGAAACTTCGTTTCGGTAGGGGGCTAGTCCCACACCGAACTTTGTTCTGGTGTGGGGTTTACCCTCTTTTAAAAGTTCTAAAATATAATTTATTTTCTGCAATTTCGAATGCTGGTGATAACTAAGAGTCGGTGTTTTTATCTGATAATGATCAAGTAATTTCTTTGTGGTTCTGGTATCTTCACAGAGTATCAAATCAACTTCTTTTAAAATTCTGATAGCTCTTAAAGTAATATCTTCTAAATTTCCAATGGGCGTTGCCACAATATATAATGTAGACATGCCAATTAAAAAACTCTTCTCAATTTTTTTAAGAAGACCATTTACCGCACCGGTCTCCCCAACGAGCAATAACTTCTCCCTCAATTCTGGCTTCAAGAACCTCGCATTGATTTGGGCATCCTTTACATTGAAAAGAAGTACATCTTATATCTTTCTCAGACACCTCGAAGCCAAAAAACTTTGTCTTTTTTGGGGGTTTTTCTTTCACAATAAGGGCTACCCCAAAAGCACCGGCAACTGTATTGTATTTTGGGATGATAATTTTCTCTTCTAAAGTCTCTTCGAATGCTTTCCTCATTCCAATATTCTCCGATACTCCTCCCAAAAACACTATTGGGGATTTTATATTCTTCCCTTTCGCAATATTTGCTAAAAAGTTCCGGACAAGGCCTTGACAAAGTCCTGCAACAATATCCTCAACTGAGTGGCCAATTTGCTGTTTGTGAATCATGTCTGATTCAGCAAAAATAGTGCAGCGGCTTCCAATGGGAGTCGGACTCTTTGATTTTAGGGCAATCTCACCAAATTTTTCGATAGGAATTTTGAGCCTGAAAGCCTGCGCGTCCAGGAATGCTCCTGTTCCGGCAGCGCAAATTAAATTCATAGCAAAATCTACGGCTACTCCATTTTCAAGAATAATAATCTTGCTATCTTGACCTCCTATCTCAATCACAGTTCTCACATCTGGAACAAAAAAGGCAGCTCCCTTGGCGTGAGCAGTAATTTCATTTTTTATTATATCGGCACCGGTAATAATTCCGGTCAATTGACGGGCAGAACCAGTACTTCCCACTCCATTTATCTGGATGTTTTTAGGTAATTCTTTTTTCAAAATCCTTAAACCTTTTTTAACTGCATTTATAGGATTTCCTTCTGTCCGAAAATAGAGAGCATGTAAAATCTCATTTTTTTCGTTAATAATTACAAATTTTGTAGAAATACTACCTACGTCAATTCCCAGATAAGTTTCCATATCTTTATTTATTGTATTTTATAAAATGATTATTTACTACTTCGGCAAAAGCCTCAATCCTTGTTTGAAGACCTACCTCGGCTACTTGTTCGTCCAAAGATAAGGATAAAAATGGAACGCCGGTCTTTTGGTGAATTTTTTCTAAAATTGGCCTGACAGTAGTTTCGGGCATACAACCAAAGGGTAAAAGTTGGATTACTCCGTTAAATCCCTCTTTAGCAAAATGGAGCATTTCATAAATCGCATCTCGACCATGTCCTCCTACGGTTGATTCCAAGTAAGGCATTATCTTTTTTTGAATTTGCCAATCTTTCCAAGGAAAAATTCCTTTTTTTAAATGATAAGTAAGGTTCATCTCTCGGTGTACCTCGATTCCTTCTCTGGCTAATTTTTCTTCTATTCCAAAATTTATACTCTCATCGCAAACCGTGTAAATTTCTCCAATTAGTCCTACCCTCGGGAGTTTTTTACTTCTATCAATTTTAATTTTCGAGATTTTTCCAAGAATCTCTTTTTTTATTTTGGTAAATTCTTTTTCATCTTTAACTTTATCTATCTTGTCAAGGGCCCATCTTAAAAATTTACTAGTTTCGCCTCTTTCTTTTTCTCTAGGTCTTAAATAATTGGCTATCTTCTCTAATTTTTCAATCAACCTTAATTTTTTAAATGCAAACCGTCCTGCTCCCCAAATTTGCAATAAAGAAGCACCGGAAATCTCCTTTATTTTTGAATAAATTTCTTTTGGCGAAGTTTTCAAAACAATAACATCTATATTATAACCAGCATCTTTTAGGGCCTTATTCTGAACTATCCCATAATATCTTTGACGACACGAACCTCCAACATTTTCTACCATTAGAACTTTTTCTGCTCCATTTTTTATCGCAACCAAATAGTTTCCAATATTCACTTTTAATGGAAAACAATAAAGTTCTGGCGCAATTTTTGAGCCTTCTTCAATAGCTTTTGAAGAAGTTTTCTCGGGAGGGATAAGATCTATCCCTAATTTTTCCAAAAGAGTTTTTATAGCAATAGTATAATTACCCCAGTAAGCAAAAGTATATTTCATATCTTCGCCCCGACCCCCGTGTTAGACACCTTCAGATTACTCCAAATCGCGAAGCGATTTGGAGGCCACATTTTGGGTGGCGGGTGGGTTGTAGTCTAACGCTCTTTTTCCGCCATAGGCGGGAGCTGTTTTTCCAACACGGGGCGAGCTTTTAAAGTTTACTTTAATGTATCCCAAAAAGCTTCCAGTCTTGTCTGAATCCCTGCTTCTCCTGTTTGCTCATCAATCATTAAATATAAAAAGGGAATTCTATGTTTTTTAAATTCTCTTTCAACAAATTCCTTCAGAACAGCATCACAACCGCACAGGAAAGCAGAAATCTCGATAGCCCCGGCAATATCGTAATTTAATATAGTATTAATTTTCCCCATTATCTCTTCTCCAAATTCCCAATGCAAACGCGGTGCTAAATTTGGGGTGGACGTTGATGGGATTTCATTTATAAATATTGCCTCCCCGCCCACGCCTTCAATTTTTCTCTTTATCCCTATATTAGCATACTCATCGTATAAATTATAGGGATGTGAAATTAGGATTATTTTTTTCTTTTCAGATTTTGCTTTCTGAAAGAAACTTTCTTCTGCTTCTTTTTCTTTTTGGTTTGTGACAGAAAAAGCTTTCTCAATTGCCTTTTTGACATCGGCATTTTTAGAAGTTTTCGCTATCGTTTTGGCAAATTTTTCGAGAGTTTTCTCGATTCTTTCTTTTTTTTCGTCGAGGGTAAAAGTTAAAATTTTAGTTTTAAGGAGAATTTTTGCTAGGTCTGGCATCCCAAAAAATTTGGGGCAGTACTCAAATACTTCTTGGGATTTGTAATATAAATTTTGGGAGCGCATCCTTTTAGTCTTGAGCCTGGGAATAAAAATCAAATCCACTTTATTTTCTAAGAAAAGCAAATGCCCAAATAAAATCTTCACCGAAAAGCAGGTTTCGGGATCGGCTATCTTCACTCCCATCTCTACAATTTCTTTATTTGTTTTTGGAGAAAGAACTACCTCAAATCCTAAATTTTGGAAAAACTCCTCCCAGAAGAAAGGTTGTTTCCAATAAAAAAGTGCTTGAGGTATTCCAAGAATTAGCTTTGCTCTTTTTGGAAATACCATAAAAAATTAATATTTTCTCTCTTTTAGTTTAACCAGTAGTGAAAGTTCGAATGAGCTTCGCCCAATTCAATATTATTGTTTAAATTTCTACTACTGGGTTTATCTTCAAGATTTTACCAACTTTTTCTTCAAAGAAAAACCTCGATAGGCATCGAGGTTTTCTTTTATAGAGAAATTTTAGCGCTGCCCACGATCTTCTCTCTTTTTCCGCCAACACTCTTTACAATAGATAGGTCTGTCCGGAGCTGGCTCAAAAGGTAATTCGGTAATCTTTGCTCCACATTCACTGCAAGTCCATTCGCCTTGATACGTGCGGCGCTCAAAATCTCTTGGTCTATCGAAAGCCATATTACTTAATATTGCTCAAATGTAATTCTTTTACAACTAAAAAGCGACCTTGAGATTCTAAAGTTTTAGGTCGCTTTACGGTAAACCTCGGTTTAACGAAGCTCCTTGGCGCCAAAACTTATAAATCTTCCTTTATTATATACCGGTAAGAAAAAAAGTCAACCCCGTTAGAACATTTGTCTCTAACGGGGTCAAGTTTTCATTAAAAAAGTGTTTTCTGATTTAATTTTTTCTCTTCTTCTCTATTAAAAATTTGCACTTTTCCATATTCCCCGTCATACCCAGGAATTATTTTAATCTCTCCTCTTCTGATTTTTTTTACCCCTTCTCCAACTTTCGGCGAAATTTTAATAATCTCTTCTATTGGAACATTGAGTAAAATCTCAAATTCATTACCAAAATAATTTATTAGTCTTTGATATTCCTCATTTACGATTTTTGAGGTTGGCGTTGTCTGGGAAAAAATCTCGGCAATTATTTCAACTAAGGGAACAATTTTATTAAAGGGACGGGCTTTGGTAGGCGTAAAGCCTTCTTCTCTATCTGCTAATGTATCTACTCGCGATAAAACTCCTACGGTAACTGGCCTTCCACAATTTGGGCAGATACCGCCATATTTTTTTCGTTCTGCTGGAGAGAGCCTAACCCGACAGAGTCGATGGCCATCGTAATGATATTTTCCTTCCTCGGGAAAAAATTCAATGGTAAAAACAAAACTTAAGCGGTCCCCAAATTTACTTTTCGAATCTAAAGAGCTATCTTTTTTAGGTTTTATTGCTTTAATAATTGAGTTATAAGTTAGATTTTCTCCTTCAAAGACATTGGCCTCCCTTCCAATTTTTGCCGGTGAATGAGCGTCAGAATTTGAAATTAGGGTATATTTATCGAGAGCCGAAAGTCTCCAATTCATTGCCGGGTCTGAAGAAAGACCGGTTTCCAAAGCGAAAATATAAGAGGAGAGTTCTTCAAAACATTCTCTTAAAGAGTCAAAGCCAGAGCGAGAGCCAAAAAGAGAATACCAAGGTGTCCATACATGGGCGGGGACCATCAGACATTCTGGTGAGGAATTTAACATAATTTTTAACACCTCTTTAACATCCATGCCTAAAATTGGTCTACCATCAGAGCTTAAGTTTCCCGACCAAGACAGTTGAGTATTAATTCTCTCTACAACCTTAAAAGATGGTGCAAATATTATTAAGTGAATTTTTCTAACTTTGCCGTGCTTTAAATAGATACAGCTTATCTCAGAAGTTAAAATAAATCTCACATTATTTTGCTGGTTGCTAAGTTTGTATAGTCCTTCTTCTGCTGGCTCTAATTTCGCTTTAAGTTCTTTTAACCATAAGGGGTGGGTAAAATCTCCTGTTCCCAAGACCGAAATGCCTTTTATCTTTGCCCATTTCTCGAGAGATTCAATATTCATATCTCTTGAAGTGGCCCGAGAATATTTTGAGTGAATATGAAAATCACAAATATAACGCATAATGTTCGGATTTGAGAGAATGTCTTATTTTTTGAGAAAAAAGAGAATCTCGTAAATCAATCCCCCTATAAAAACTAAACAGAAAAGCCAAACCACTGGGTCGGGGATATTTATCTTCCATTCTGGATTTCTATCAAATTTTACTTCAGCTTTCCGGGAAATTAATAATAAGATAACATCCTCAAAAGCGCCCATGATTACCCCAATAAAACCTATTAATAGGATAAGATACTCTTTATTCAAAAACACTCCAACAAGAGAGATTGCCATTACCAAGACCGTAGCCAAAGTTTTTTTCATCTTAAAATCGAGAATGAGAACATCTCTTAAGTAGATTCCAAAAGTTAAAAACGATGTCAAGATAGCCATTAATCCAAATAATAATCCTAAAAGAATAATATTATTTCCTAATTTTCCAACCAGGCCCGATATCGCCTCTTCCGATGTTTGATTGCCAGAAACACCTATTACCGCAAAACTAAAAATTGCGTAAAAAAATGCTGGAATTAGGGTGCCAATTATAATTGCTTTTTTAAGATCTTTTTCTCTCCCTCGAAGTATGTATCGAAGAGTAGGGATAGCCGGTGCGCCGGCAAGAGCAAAGAGGATTACGCCATATGGTAAAAAGAAGTTTTCTGGAGAAAATCCTGAGAAATTCTCACTATTAATTTTGGGCAGAGAGACAAGGAAAATTACTCCTATAATAAGCAACATTAAAAGAGAGATTGAGAGTTCAATTTTGGAAATTGGTGTAATGCCAAGAATAAGTCCTAAAGAAAGAATAATCCAGACTAAAAGACTGCAAATAAAAATAGGGCCATTTAAAATATTAGACAGGAATTCTCCACCAGCAATAATATAACAAATTAAAGTAAAGGGGACGCTAATAAAGGTAGAAATAGAGGCAAAACTTCCTCCTGCCTCGCCCAAATAGTTTTTAGCATACCCTGGGAGACGACAAATCGCTTTAGTTCTTAAGATTATTTCTCCATATATCAGGTGTAAAAGGATAGTGATAGCTGTTAAGATTAATAAATAAAAAATGCCAGGTAAAAATCCGATTTTAAACATTACATAAGGGATACTAAAGACCCCGAACCCAATAATTGTTCCGGTAAGAGTAGCTATCGCAAGAAGTAATTTAGAATCCATGAGATTATTTTTTCGTCTCAACCTTATCTATTTTTAATTTTTTGGATAAACTAAGAATGATAAAAGTAATTAATGTAGAAATTGTAGCCAAATAATAAAACTGGCACCCAATTGCCATTCCTATAGCTGCTGCAATCCAAAGACCAGCAGCGGTTGTTAGCCCTTCAATCTGAGCTCCTCGAAAAATAATTATTCCCGATACTAAAAATCCAATTCCCATGACCATGCCCGAGGCTATTCTTGAAGGGTCAACATTTTCATTAATATCTAAAAATCCTTCTCGAGATAAAGTAGTAAATAACATCGAACCAATACAAACTAAAGAAAAAGTTCTAATCCCTGCTTCTTTCCCAATGTATTCCCTTTCCATCCCGATTAAAGAACCAAGGAGAAAAGCCAATAATATTTGAAATAAAAATCTAATTTCGGGATTAGCTAAAATATCCATAAAATAACTAGCAACTATCAACTCCTAACTAGCGACTAATTATTGCTAGTTGATTGTCGTTCGTTGTCAGTTATATTTTATAAACTTCCCACCCTTCTTTTACTTTTTGATCTACTTTGAGTCCCACCTCCTGACCTTTCTTTGCTTCTTTTATGTCTTTATGGTCAATTTGCATTGACTGAACCGCTTGCTCAAATTCCATCTCTCCTTTTTTTATTTTAATTTTCTCTCCAATCTGGAGATTATCTTCTAATTTTACTATTGCCGCTCCTACCTTTGGAAAATAATGGGTAACTTTCCCAATGAGTTTTTCTTTTATTTCTTCCATAAAATTTTTAAAAATTTAACGACCTTTTAGAGTGATTTTTTCTCTTTTTGGATTAAATTAATAAGTTTTCTTATAAGGCCTTTGGGATTATTTTCATAAACAATTTTTCCCCTGCCTCGGTGGCCCCCTCTGACTATTTTTTCTATTATGTCTGCTGTGCCTCCGCTTCCAACCAGAACTCCTATGGGCTTCCTGTCTTCAAAAGCGATGGTAAATTCATTAAGGGTGCCTATTCTTCCACAAATAATAATAACCCCATCGGAAGCCCTTGTCATCAAAAGGTTCCGTCCAGCATAGTTAAAACCAGTATAAACTATAACATCAAAATAATCAGTAGGAAGATGATAGGTTTTAATATGTTCTGTCTTTGAAGCAGCGGGTGAAAAACCGATAGAAATACCACCTTCTTCTTTTGCTCCAATTGCCGACCAATAAGGGATGCCTGTTGTCGCTCCGGTAATTAAAATCCCATTTTGGCGGATAATTTCTCTGCCCACCTCCTTGGCAAGTTCTAAGGCAGCTTCTTTACAATGCGTTGTCACAGCTGCGCCGGAAACACAAATTTTAAAATGCTGACTATTAAAATCTTCTAAGGAACCATCCCTCAACAATTTCTTTTTCATATAATCATCCACAATTAAAAAATATATGATTATTATATTTTACTAACAAGGAGAGGATTTGGCAAGAGACTCTTGTTTTAACGACAGGCATTTGTTATCATAACCCTGTAAATAAATTCGATTTTTAAAATTCGAATTTTGCCTTTAACTCACCCGTAGATAAGCGGAAAAAAATATGCCTATAACAAAATCAGCAAAAAAAGCTCTTCGCCAAGCCAGAAAGCGAGAACGAAGAAACCTTCTCTGGAAAAATAAAATAAAAAAAATCAAAAAAGATATTAAAAGACTAATAGAAAATAAAAAGATTGCAGAGGCAAAGAAAATCTTACCTCAATTTTACAAGGCAGTTGATAAAGCAGCAAAAAACAATATTATAAAAAAGAATACGGCTGCCCGTAAAAAATCTCGATTAACGAAACTGATAACAATGGCCAAATGACAATGACTAAGTTGATAATGACACTAACAATCGATTTGTCAAAAGTCATAGTCGAAAGTCATAATCAAGGGTCATAGTCAAAATGGTTCTATTTCTTTACGGTCCGGATACTTTTCGTTCTAAAAGAAAACTGGCAGAGATAATTGGTAAATACCGCTTTAAATACAAGAGCGGTCTTAATTTTGCCAAAATCGAATTGTCTGAAGAAAATTTTCACGACTTTCGAGAAAGAATAGAGACTGTTTCCATGTTTAAAGAAAGGAAGTTAATTGTTCTTAAGAATGTTTTTTCTTTGCCAAAAACCCTAAAAGAAAGGATAAGCGAGTATCTAAAGAAAAGAAGACTTTTTGAGGATAAAAATATAATTTTAATTTTTTTTGAAGAGGGGGAAATTAAAGACAAAAACAAGCTTTTTAGATTGCTCTTCCAAAAATCCTTTAAGAAACAGGAGTTTAAAGAGCTATCTTTGAACCAGGTGAGGCTTTTCATCAAAAAAGAGGTGGAAAAAATGGGGGGAGAAATCTATCCTTCGACCATTGAAAAATTATTATTTTATTTTGGGAATAATCTTTGGCAATTAGAAAATGAGATTAAAAAATTAATTTCCTTTAAAAAAGGGAAGGTTATTGAAGACAGGGATGTTGAAAATTTATGTGAGGCAAATATAAATCTGGATATCTTTAAAACAATAGAGGCAATTTCTTATAAGAATAAAAAAAGAGCAATGAAGTTAATTTTCGAACATTTCCAAGCAGGAGAAAATGAATTAAAAATATGGACGATGATAATTTATCAATTCCGCAATTTGATGAAAATAAGAAGCATTTTAGAAGAGAATAAAAAGAATAAAAGTTTCCAAAAATTGCGCCAGCAATTTCAAAAGAGCGGTATTCATCCATTTGCCATTAAAAAAACACTTCCTATCGCCAAGAAATTCTCTATAGAAGAATTAAGAAAGATTTATAAAGAGCTTTTTGAGTTTGATTTAAAGATAAAAACAGGAAAAATCGAACCGAGGTTAGGAATTGAGATGTTTATAATGGGGCTTTAAAAAACTTTATATTATTTTTTTAGCTCTCCCCTAACCCAATTAAAATACTCTTGACTTACTTGAATTTCAATGGAACCAATGAACGGTAATCTATCACTATGAATTTTCTTTACTTCTTTTTCAATTTTTTGAATATATCTCTTTAGAGTTTCTAAAATTAAGGTTGCACCTTTTGATGTCTCTATCTTACCACTTTTTGGTGGCCAGAAGTAAGCTGCTAAAAAACGCGGAACAATGTCAAAACAGGAAATTAATCTTTCCTTTAAAATCTTTTTGCCAATTCTTTCTGCCTCGTTTTTGCTATTACAATTTACTAAAACCCAAGTTATTTTAGGCATAATTGTATTTCTCAAAATCTTACAAAATAAATTATAAATAAGTTCCGAGCGAATATTTAACTAAATCCCGTTAGAAAGAGGTGATTTTCTTACGGGGTAAACATTGACGATATCCAGTCACCGATGTAATGGGTCAGAACTATGACTATAAAGGCGATAATTAAGTGCTCTCCGACTACTCTCCAAGGTTTCGTTTTTTGATCTCTAGCAAGCTTAAAACTAAAAATACAAAGGAGTGATAACCCCCAAATAATGCTTATCCAGATAGCCCTTGAAAGTTCAAGAAACAGTGCTGGAAGCATAAAGGTTAAGGCAAAAATAAATTTAGAAAGAAATGTTGAAATAGTAGACTCCCATATTTCTTTTTCCGTATGCTTTTCCTCTGCTTCTTCAGAAATATGAATGCCCAAGGCATCGGAAAAAGCATCAGCTATTGCTATGGTTAGTATGCCACCGATGACGGCAATCTTTGAATGGGTCCCAGAGTGCAACCCCACCATCAAGCCGAGCGTTGTAATAATTCCTGAGGTTAGACCAAAACTAAACCCAACTCTTAATGAATGTTTAATCATAAATTTAATTATAACAAATTAAAAAGCCCGAGAAAAACCCTCGCCCCGTTTTACGGGGCGAGGGGAAAAAAGACAAGGTCTTTAAATTTCGCACCAAGAAAGAGCCAAGGTATTAGGACCGGTTACGGTACCGACAATATTATTAATTATATTTAAAAAACCGACTTCGACATTTTTGAAATCTTTTACAATCATCTCTCTTAGTCTCTGAGCTCCTTCAAGATAATCACCATGAGTAATGGCTACTCTAATTTTTTTGTTTCCTTTCTTGATTTTTTTTGATTTCCGCTTCAAACTGTTTAAAAAGAGTTGTGGGTATATCTTTTGCGCCAGTCTTTATGCCAGCCGGGACCAATATTCCTTTTTTAAAAGTTAACAAGGGTCGGACTCCGGCTTTGGCAATTTTTCTAAGTAAAATAGCTACAAGATGAGATATTCGGCCACTGGCTTCTAACCATTTAGGGTCCTCAATCATTACAAAAAAACGGATATAGGGAACGAATTTTTCCATTTCATTAAAAATTTCTTCCGCTTCTTTACCGATTTTAATTAAGTCAATTGCTTTAAAAACTAAAAGTGCCTGGCCACAGCTGGCATTCAAAGAGTCAACGACAAAGACTCTTTTTTGTTTTTCTGGGTCTAAAAAGTTTTTTGCTTGGATTGCTGAATTATAAGTTCCAGAAAGTTTAGAAGTAATAGTAACACAAATAATTTTATCAAACCTCTCCAACTGGTCTTTATATTTATCTAAAAAATCTTTTGGTGATGGTTGAGAAGTTTTGCCAAAACTCTTAATTCCGCGTCTCTCTAGTTCTCTCATCTTTTGGAAAGTGTTTTCACCAGGAAGGTTTTCTGTCTCTGGCCAATCTAACTTTACAGGAACGATTGCTATTTGATGCTCCTTAATTATTTGCTGAGGCAAGTCGGCAGCCTCATCAGTAATGATACCAATTTTTCCATTGTAATTACTACAAATTAAGATTATTAAAATGCTAGACCTTTTAATATTTTCACAGTTATTTTAGCATATCTGAATTCTTCTGACTATATAGTAATTTCTTTATTCTATCAAAAAACCGCCACAGGGGCGATTTTTGTTGGCTGCGGAGTTTTAGTATACTTCGTTATTTCGTAGCTTTGGTGAAGGATAGCTGTGAGGCGTGGAGATTGTTAAAACCTATTTAGTTAAATAAAAATGGGGAGTGGTGGCTAAAATTATTTTAGTGATAACTTATTTAATTTTGCTAAGATCTCCGTTTAAGATAACCGGTTCCATTGCCAAAATTTCATCTTTATAGCTGATTTCGGGTACTGGATTTAAGAGAAATATTTTCTTGTTGTGCACGTGAGCAAATCCCATTTCCATTAAGGTGTTACCGCCAATGTAATTTTTAATATCATCTTTATCGTAATTCAAAACCAAAATAGCATCACTATTAACTATGCTATTGTAATACCATTTTATAAAACCACCGTCTTTCTTAACTTGAGCGTGATTTTCTTCAATTTTCTTCATTAATTCTGGATTTTTGCCAAGAGCTAAATCTTCCATTACTGAGCAGATTATTCCTTCGTGCCCCATTTCATTAAGTTTATCTCTCACCTTAACCATTTCCTTACGAAACATTACACTTCCACAAATGGTAATTTTCATAATATTTTAAGAATAAAAATTTCTTAAAAAATAATGTTTTATCCGTGAGGGCGAGGCGACTACCTTGAATTCAAATTGGCTGACCATCGTGGACAACGTTAGAACCATATTTCAGCGGTCAAATGAGTATATTTATATTCCAGACTTGAATTCACAGGTCTCAAGTATTCATTACCTGAACAAATAATCTCGTTGAAAAAGACCTTAACTCTTAAGAATATGGTGCTTTTTGAGAACTGCTACAGTGAGTTTAAGAAGTTGATGCCTGAGATGAGTCTTCTTTCTTTGGAGATTTAACTTTAAAGGTCATAAATGCTAAATTGTGTAGTTTGTTTAGATAGTAATAAAAAATAAAACCAAAAATTAGAGAAAGAACTATATGAATCCTGAAAATAGTTATCAAAAAGCTAGGAAACCATACTAAGGATAAGATTATTATATTAAAGGAAAGTAAAAATAAGTTTACTATTAAAAATATCTTCCCTTGGTTTATCTCTTGATAATTTCTGTGGAATTTATTGATATTTGTTTTATTAGAATGTCCATTCTTAATTGCATTCCCTAAGTCAATTATTTCAGAAATTCCAAAAGACTGCTTCGCCCAAAACTGAGTCAACTGAAAAGTTCCTTTATCGTTAATAGCCAAAGAAGCCTTCAATCTATTTAACAATTCTGAAAGTTGTCTATCGGACTCGGTTAAAAGAAACATATAAATTACCCAAACTAATGCAAGTATAGTAAGAAAATCAGTTCCCATACTTAAAAATTATCATCTTTTTATTTAATAAACAAGTTAATTATAAATAAAAATTGCCCAGCGATGGGCTTATTGTTTTAGCTAAAATTCACAAACATCCCCGTTTGCCCCTGCTGTTGTTTTTAATTGAAAAAAGTCTCATAGTATTTAATAATACTAAGGCAGAACTTACCTGATGAAAAATAGCACTTCCAAGTATGCTAATTACATTAAAGATAACTAAGAGAGCAGTAAAAACGTGTATTGTAGTTGCTATAAAAAGATCGTTTTTAATTATTTTAAAGATATTTTGTGATGAAGTTATAATTTCTGGGAGCGTAGTCAAATCATTATTTATCAAAACAACTTGAGATGATTCCAAGGTAATATCTACCCCTTTTAATCCCATGGCAATTCCAACATTTGCTTCGGTTAAGGCAGGTGCATCATTGATACCATCCCCAACCATAATCACTTTTTCCCCATTACTTTTAACCTTCTTAATAAAGTTTATTTTATCTTCTGGCAAAAGTTCTGAGTATATTTCGGTAACGCCAAGTTCTTTAGCAATATTATTTGCAACAATTTTGTTATCTCCTGTAAGTATGGCTAACTTAAATCCCATTTTCTTCAATTGGGTGAGAACTGATTTGGCTTCTTCTCTTAATAGATCAGCCATAAAAATGATTCCTACAAGTTTTTTATCCAAAGCAACAAAAATCGCTGAATTACCAGCTTTTTCTTTTTCCTGCACATCTGTTAATATATTATCCGAGATAGAAATACCAAATTCTTTCATCAATTTTAAGTTACCAATCAAGATTTTTCTTTTATTGTACTCGGCTGAAATTCCTTTGCCTTTTAAAATTTGGATGTCTTTTATAGGAAGGAATGTTAAATCATCCTCTTTTGCCCTTTTAACAATAGGACCAGCGAGATGATGCTCAGAATATTTTTCAACGCTGGATGTTAGCTGAAGCAAATCCTTTTGATCAAAAGATGAAAATGTAACAATTTCATTTATTTCCGGAGAGCCTTTGGTTAATGTACCAGTTTTATCAAAAACAAGCATATTAACTTTAGTGAGATTTTCAAGTGCTTCAGCATTTTTTACTAAAATTCCTCTTTTGGCTAAAAGGCTTATACCTATTGTTGTGGCAACCGGGACAATTATGGCAAAAATAACAGGTACCAGAGCAACCCATAGAGCCAACGCCTGTGAAATATCATGCCGTATAAAAAACATCACTATTACTAATAATATTGTAATTAAACTGGTAATCTCAGCATACCTGCTGGTGAAATGTGATAAAGGAGCTTTTTTTGATTGGGCTTTTTCTACTAGTCTATGAACTTGAGCAATAGTAGAATTTTCACTAGTATCAATGGCTTGCATTTCTATAACATAATCACTCAGATTTATGGCTCCAGCAACTATTTTTTCTCCCCCTCTCTTTTCAACTGGTTTTGATTCTCCGGTAATCACCGACTCGTCAAAAGAGGCCTCTTTGCTCAAAAGAATTCCATCCACCGGCACTCTCCCTCCCGCCTTAATGATTACAATATCCCCTTTCCTAATATCAGAATTTTTTACTTCAATAATTCTCTGCTTTTTTACAAAAGCAGTATTAGGTAATGATTTTGAAATATCCTTTATTGATTCTTTGACTCGCCACAAAATATATTCCTTGAAAATTTCTCCCAAAAGAATCAGTAAAACAAAAGTTGCCGCTATTTTAATCTGTCCTAAGAATAATAAAATAAAAATTGTAATTACAACAGGAAATTCTAAATCAAACTTTTTCGCTTTGAAGGAAGAAAAAATTTCAAGAATTAATGGCAAAACTCCTAACACAACACTTGTAATCAATAAGTAGTTTATCCAAGAGATGGAAAAAAAACTAAGTAGGAGTGCAACGATGAGTATAGTAACCAATGGTAAAAATCTATAAAGTATTTTCTTCATATTTTAAAATTCATAAAAATTGCCCAGCGATGGGTGGTTTTATTTTTTACCAAAAAACGCTTCGTTCATTATTTCGGAGGTTTTTAGTTTTTGAGCATCGCCAAAAACAACAATTTCACCACCTCGCATTAAATAACCTTGATCACAAATATCTAAAATGCTTTTAATATTGTGTTCTACAACCAACATTGTGACATTAAATTTTTGATTTAGTTCTTTTATTTTGGCAAAAGTTTCTTTAACTAATTTCGGAGACAAACCTAAAGACGGTTCGTCAAGAAGCAAT
>PFRL01000051.1:0-740 GCA_002788555.1 Parcubacteria group bacterium CG_4_9_14_0_2_um_filter_35_11
TCAAAAACTTGGAACAGTAATCCTCCTTAAAGGAAATATTGACATTATCTCTGACGGTAAAGAAATCTTTTTAAATAAAACTGGTTGTCCAGAAATGACGGTGGGAGGGACAGGTGATACCCTTGCCGGGGTTTGTGGCTGTTTCTTATCCCAGGGATTTAAGCCGGTCCTGGCTGCCAGCGCCGCGGCTTATTTAAATGGTAAAGCCGGTGAATTAGCAAAGAAAAATTTGGGTCCCGGACTTTTAGCCACCGATATAATAAAATATATTCCCAAAGCGATAAAAGATGGGTTAAGTTAATCTTAAAAATTAATAATATGGAAAATAAAATAAGTTTTTTTCAAAAAATTATTAGAAGTTTTAACCCCAGTTTTTCTAAAGAGGTAATAAAATTTTCCCTTAAAGAAGGATTCAAATATCTCTGCCTTCTTATTCTTCTTATCACTCTAATTTTATCTTTAAAATCTACCCGCTCTTTTTACTTTTCCACAAAAAACCTCTCTTCTAGAGCAAAAGATTTCTTTTTAGAAAACTTTCAAGACTTTCCAGAAATTAAAATGGAGAATGGCAAAATTTCCTCAGCAAAAGACCCTTTTAAAAAAGAATGGGATATTGACGGTAATAAGGCGGCATTTGTTGTTGATACAAAAGCCGAAAAAAAAGATATTACTTCTGGAAAGTATAGTTCCTATCCATTGGGATTATTTCTTTTAAAGAATGAATTTATAATGAAGATAAC
>PFRL01000051.1:747-13909 GCA_002788555.1 Parcubacteria group bacterium CG_4_9_14_0_2_um_filter_35_11
AAATAAGGGGGAAGAATAGAAAATTACCCCCTCCCCACTAAATTAAAATTCAATTTAGTTTTTAATCCCCAAGAGGATATATTTTTAAGAGCAGAGTGGGACAATAAAAAATTTGAGCTTACGCCTCAAGTAATTAATAAATGGAAAAATATTGCCAATCTAGTAATTTTCCCTTTATTGCTGGTCTTCCTTTTTATCTCCTACTTTATCGGAAAAATTTTCCAAGTCTTGATTTTCAGTATAGCGTCTTTGATTACCAGTAGAGTAGGGAAGATAAAAATAGCCTATAAACAGCTTTTGAATATAGGAATATTTTCTTTAACCCTCCCTTTCATTTTAGAAAATATAATAAGTTTATTATCAGTTAGAATTCCTAATTTTGGCATTTTTAATTCCCTACTTTATCTCGGACTTTTAATAGCTGGTGTCTTAAAAGCCAGACCAACAGATATTAAAAAAGTAGAATCTTTATAAATTTTATTTGATTATTGAGTTAAAGGTCGTTTAAAATTATTTTAAAATATGTCTAAGCTAACAAACAAAGTAGCTATAGTGACCGGAGCAAGAAGAGGGATGGGGAGGACCCATGCCCTGGAGCTAGCAAAAGCCGGAGCAAAAGTAGTAGTTTCAGATATTTCTCAAGAAGATTGTCAGAAAGTAGTCGAGGAAATTGAAAAAGAAGGTGGCGAGGCTTTAGCGATAAAATGTGATGTTTCAAAAGGAGAAGAAGTTAATAAAATGGTAAAAAAGACTATTGAAAAATGGGGGGAAATTAATATTTTGGTAAACAATGCTGGAATTTGTCAGTTTAAGCCATTTTTGGAGTTAAAAGAGGAAGATTGGGATAGAACAATTGATATAAATTTAAAAGGATACTTTTTGGTTGCCCAAGCAGTGGCAAGAGAAATGGTAAAAAGAAAATCCCCGAAGGAAGGCGAGCCTCCTACGGGGCAGGCTGGAGCGATAATTAACATTGCCTCAATTGCCATGGGCCAAACTGGAGTTGGATTTCCGGCTTTAACTCATTATTGTGCATCAAAAGGAGGTATTGTGGCGATGACCGAAGCAATGGCTTTGGAATTAGCTCCACATGGAATCAGAGTTAATGCTATTTCACCAGGAGCAATAGAGACTCCAATGATCAATCCTTTAAAGGCTGATCCAAAGACGATGGAGGCCACACTAGCAAGAGTTCCTATGCACCGCGTCGGGAAACCAGAAGAAGTTTCCAAGGTAGTTTTATTCCTTTCTTCCGATGACTCGAGCTATATGACAGGTTCTACTATAGTGGTAGACGGAGGCTGGTTGGCAGCATAAATCTAAACCCCTAATACCAAATTTTTGGTGTGGGGGTAAATCAAAAATAATATTTATGGTAAAAGTTTACTCTACTCCTACTTGTCCATATTGTGTTGCTCTCAAAAATTTTTTAAAAGAAAATAAGATTGATTTTGAGGACATCGATGTATCCCAAGATGAAAAAGCTAGAGAAGAAATGATTCAAAAAACAGGTCAGATGGGAGTGCCAGTTATTGAAATTAATAGTGAATTTATAGTAGGATTTGATAAAGAAAGGATAAGTCAATTATTAAATATTAAATAAATTGATATTACCAATATTGCCTTAGCAGCAAATTGGTATTACTTTTATGATTAAAATTGCTATTAATGGTTTTGGTCGAATAGGACGCCCGGTTTTTCGAAGAATTCTGGATAAACACCCTCATTTAAAGGTGGTAGCCATTAATGATTTGACGGACACAAAAACTCTTGCCTATCTTTTTAAATACGATTCCTTATACGGAATATATCATAAAAAAATAGGTTATAGAGAAAATTCACTTTTAGTAAATGGAGATGAATTTTTGGTATTTGCTGAGAGAGATCCGGCTAATTTGCCTTGGCAAAAATTGGGAGTGGATATTGTTTTAGAGTGTACGGGCTACTTCACTGATTTTGAAGGAGCAAAAAAACACTTAGAAGCCGGAGCAAAAAAAGTCATAATTTCCGCTCCTTCTAAAAATCCTGAAGTTCCAACCTTTATCTTAGGAGTTAATGAAGAAAAATATAACCCAAAGAAAGATGACGTGATTTCCAATTCTTCTTGCACCACCAATTGTTTAGCGCCCATAGCAAAAATTATCCATCAAAGCTTTGGGATAGAAAAGGGATTTATGACGACTATTCATTCCTATACTAATGACCAACGACTTTTAGATTTGCCCCACAAAGACCTGCGTCGAGCTCGAGCTGCCGCCCTCTCGATTATCCCAACTACTACCGGAGCAGCCAAATCAGTTGAGAAAGTTATTCCAGAACTGAAAGATAAATTAGATGGTATTGCCCTCCGCGTGCCAACACCGACGGTTTCTATTGTTGATTTTGTCTGTCAGGTTAAAAATTCACCCTCAAGTCCCGAAGAAGTCAATTATATTTTCAAAAAAGTTTCCACTAATGAAAGATTCAAGAATATTTTAGGAATAGAAGATGCCGAGCTTGTTTCCATTGATTATAAAGGGAATTCTTTCTCGGCAATTGTTGACGCTCACTTAACAATGGTAATTGGAAATCTAATAAAAGTAGTGGCTTGGTACGATAATGAGTGGGGATATGCTTGCCGCCTGGCAGAAATGGCAGAATGTATAGGTCAGTATTTATAAAATTGCCGGGTCATCTAATGGTAGGATAGATGCCTCTGGAGCATCTCATGAACGTTCGAATCGTTCCCCGGCAGCAAAATCTTGGTTCGCCTGCCCTGTAGTGAGCTTTGCTCTACTGCTGGGGAGTCCAGGCCCCGCAGCAACCGACATTTTTTATCGAGAGACCGGGTCGGTTCGAATACAGTCGCCGGAGCCACTATCTAACGCGTTAGACAAATTAGCCTGAGAGTTTTTCTCTCGGGTTTTGTTTTGGTATAATTTATTAATATAATGAGCATGGATAGAAATTGGTATGTTATTACCGGCGGCCCTTCTTCGGGGAAAACAACGGTTTTAAATGAACTAGCAAAACTGGGGTATATTGTCTATCCCGAAGCAGCTCGGGTTTTTATTGATCAAGAAATGGCTAAAGGTAAGTCATTGAAAGAAATCAGAAGCGATGAGGCAGAATTTCAAAGAAAAGTTTTGAAAATAAAAATAGAAGTGGAGAAGACAGCTCCAAAAAACAAAATAGTGTTTTTTGACAGGGCGATCCCTGATAGCATTGCCTACTATCAAATTTGCGGACTAAACCCAAAAGAAGTTCTCCAATTTTGCCAGAAGAAAGCCTACAGAAAAATATTCCTTTTTGAGAAACTTTCATTTGACCAAGATTATGCAAGAGTCGAGGATAGTAAAACTATTGAAAAACTAAATGCACTTTTAAGGAAAAGCTACAAAAATTTAGGATACGAGGTAATTAAAATTCCTGCAGTGCCTATTAAAGAAAGAGTTAAAAAAATTCTATCTGAAATAGATTAAAAATTAATATCTAAAATTATGGAAAATTCGTACGAAAAGAGAAGACCACGGTCTGACTTCGATATTCATAAAACCGGTACAAAGATTTTTAAAATAAAGAATATATTTCCTTATTCTTTCGTCCCTGTTCAAAAAGACCCCTTGTCAAAAGAGTGGGGTAGAATAATGCATTCAGACGGTGCTGGTAGCAAACCAATCCAAAACTATCTCCATTGGAAAGAGACTGGTAATATTAATAATTTTGAATGGATAGCCGATGACGTCGTTGCAATGAATTTAGATGACATATTCTGTGTTACAGCAGAGCCGACCGTGGAATTTGTAGATTATGTAGCAATAAATAGATTCAAACTTCCTAAAGGGGAATTTTTAAAAGTTTTAAATAATGGATTCAAAAGAGTATTCACAGTTTTAAAAAAATACGGAATTAATATTAGTTGGCTTGGTGGTGAAACAGCTGAGGTTTCGGATCAGGTAAGGACAGTTGATGTTTCCGGAACTATTCGGGCTAGGGTAAAAATAGCCGATGCAATAACAGGTAAAAAAATAATACCGGGGGATGTGATAATTGGTCTCGGAAGTTATGGTAAAGTAGCCTGGGAAGAGAAAGAAAATAGTGGAATTATGTCGAATGGCATAACAGTAGCCAGACATTGTTTGATGACTCCTGAATATGTAAAAAAATACCCAGAAATAGCTGATCCTGAAATTATGGAATATAAAGGGAAGTTTAAAACAAATCAGTATTTGGAGGAGCTTCGGATGACAGTTGGCGAGGCCTTGATATCCCCGACAAGAATATTCGCTCCAATATTAAAACTAATTACTGAAAAATATGGAAGCAGGAATATTCATGGTATAGTTCACAATACTGGAGGCGGTCTTGCTAAAATTCTTAGAATAGGCAAAGGAATACATTATATAAAAGATAATCTTCTACCAATTCCCCCAATTTTTTCCCTTGTTCAAAGAGAATCTGGGAGGCCTTGGCAATCTATATTTGAAGGTTTAAATAACGGTATAGGAATAGAAATTGTAGTGTCTAAAGACCGGGTGCCACGCATCCTTGAAGATATAGAACGATTTAACATTCCTGTCTCAGTTATTGGACATTGTGAGGCAAATAAAGATAAAGAGAAGCTTTCCACTTCGCACAGGAATAGAATGACAATCATTTCACAATTTGGAACATTTGAATATCCATATGAAAAAATTTATTAGTTAAAGAAAATTATCATAAATTGTAAAAACAAAAGGTTAATTCTATAATAAAAAAACCATGAGCTTAATTACCATAATTCTTGGATCTATTTCGGATAAGGTGATATTTGATAAATGCAAAAATATTTTCGATGAATTCGAAGTGAAATACGATGTTAAAATTGCTTCTTCCCATCGGACCCCAGAAAAAGTTGAGGAAATTGTTAAGAATTCTGATGCCGATGTCTTTATTGCCATTGCAGGTTTGGCCGCTGCTTTACCGGGAGCAGTAGCAGCCAGAACAACAAAACCGGTTATCGGTGTACCTGTAGAATCGAAATTAGGTGGATTGGATGCTCTACTTTCGATTTCGCAAATGCCACCAGGCATTCCAGTGGCATGTGTGGGAATAGATCGAGGAGAAAATGCCGCTCTTCTAGCGATAGAGATTTTGGCTTTGAAAGACGAGGATTTAAAAAATAAACTGGAAAATTATCGAAAAAAAATGAAAAAGAAAATTGAAAAGGATAATAAAGGAGTCGAAAAATGGTGAATAAGAATTTCTATTACTAAGATATTTTTAGAAAAACTTATTAATATGATTCACCCTATTGATTATAGATATGGTTCAAAAGAAATGCGGGAGATTTTCGATGAGGAGGAATGGTTAGAGCAACAGTTAAAAGTAGAAGCTGTCTTAGCAGAAATCCTTGCTGAGTTTGACAAAATACCAAAAAAGGCTGCAAAAGTAATAACAAAAAAAGCAAATATTAAATTTGTAAAACTTGAGAGGGTGAAAAAAATAGAGGAAGAGACAAAACACGATGTAATGGCCCTGGTCAAAGCGCTCACCGAAGTTTGTGGAGAGGCTGGTAAATTTGTTCACTTCACGGCTACTAGCTATGATATTTCTGATACCGCTCGAGCTCTTCAATTAAAAGGGGCGATAGAAATTTTATTAAGAAAAGGAAAAGAATTATTGAGAAGTTGTCTGGCTATTTCTGAAAAATACAAGGATTTAATTATGATTGGTAGGACCCATGGTCAGCATGCTATTCCTATTACTTTAGGGTTTAAATTCGCAAATTATGCTGATAAAGTTGGTGAAAATTTAAAAAGATTAAAAGAAGATGAAAAATATATTTGTGGAAAATTTTCTGGAGCAGTTGGAAATTATGCTGCTCAGCAAATTTTTGGTCTGGGCGAAGAATTTGAAAGGAAAATAATGGAAAAACTTAATATTAAAACAGCTGATATTACTACCCAGGTTGTTCCCAGAGAAAATATTGGCAGAATTATCTCTGATATAGTTATATTCTCTTCGACAATCGAACAAATAGCTAAAGAAATCAGAAATCTCCAGAGAACAGAGATTTCAGAATTGTCTGAGCCTTTTGAAGGAAAACAAGTTGGCTCTACAACTATGGCCCAGAAAATGAATCCTAAGGATAGCGAAAATATTTGCAGCAACGTAAGGATAATTAGATCCTGTCTCTATCCAGCTATTGAGAATATTGCTCTTGAGCACGAGAGGGATTTGACAAATTCAGCTAGTGAGAGATCAATTCTACCCACAATTTTTATTTTAATGGATGAGATTTTAATGAGAATGTCAAAAGTAATTAGGGGGCTGGTAGTTTTTCCCGAAAATATAAAAAGAAATTTAGAGTTAACTAAAGGGACAATAATGGCAGAGGCAATTATGACTAAATTAACACAAATAGGAATGCCAAGGCAAGAAGCCCATGAGATTTTAAGAAAAAGCTCAATGGAGGCATTTTCTGAAAATAAGTATTTAAAAGATGTCCTTTTCAAAAATAAAGTAGTTTCGAAATTTTTAAAGAAAAATGAGCTCTTAAAGATAATGGATTACAAAAATTATATTGGCCTTTCTATTGAAAAAACTGAAAAGATAATTAAAAAATGGCAAAATTTTAAATAATAAAATGAACGTTGTTTCAGAGACAAATCTCCCTTTTAAGTTGAAATCAAGAGGAAAGGTTAGAGATATTTACGAATTGGATAATGATAAATTGGTTATGATTGCCACTGATAGAATTTCGGCTTTCGATGTTGTTTTGCCAAGCCTAATTCCCTATAAAGGCCAGGTCTTAACTGGCCTTTCTGTGTTTTGGTTTAAAAAAATGGAAGCGATAATTGCTAATCACTTAATAACAGTTGATTTTGAGAATTTCCCAGTAGAACTAAAAAATATAAAGAACTGAAAGAAAGAACTGTTATTGTAAAAAAAGTTCAACCAATTCCAGTAGAATGTGTAGTCCGGGGTTATCTAGCTGGCTCAGCCTGGAATTCTTATAAAGAAGGTAAATCGATTTGTGGAATTAAGTTACATCCTGACTTGAGAGAATCAGAAAAATTTCCTGAACCAATTTTTACCCCGACTACCAAGGCAGCTACCGGACACGATCGGGAATTATCAGAAAGGCAATTAATTAACTTAATTGGGAAAAAACTGGCTGAAAAATTAAAAGAAATTAGTTTAAGAATTTATACAAAGGCAGCAAAAAGAATAGGAGACAGAGGAATAATAATTGCTGATACAAAGTTTGAATTTGGGTTATTAGAGGAGAATCTAATCTTAATCGATGAATTGCTAACGCCTGATTCCTCAAGGTTTTGGCCATTAGATGATTATCAAATCGGGAGATCTCAAAAAAGCTTTGACAAACAATTTGTTCGTGATTTCCTAACAAATATTGGTTGGAACAAAGAGCCGCCTACCCCTAGCTTATCAGTTGAAATAGTAAGAGAGACGAGTAAAAAATACATCGAAGCCTATGAAAGGATAACCGGGAAAAAATTTGAAATATAATAAAAAGATTGCTAGGGAAATCAAAGTCAGAAAAATAATTTTTTTCATTATTATGCCACATCGAATTGAAGTCGGTTTTAAAGAAGGAATTAGGGATGCTGCGGGCGAAAGGGTTAAAAAGAGAATAATCGAAGATTTAAATATTCCTGTTGAAAATGCAAAGACAATCAATGTCTATACAATTGATGCTGATTTATCAAAAGAGCAGTTAAGTTTTCTTGGGGAGAATCTTTTTTCTGACCCCATAATTCAGGAATTTAGTATAGATAAACGTTTGGCAAGGGATTTTGATTGGTTAATTGAGGTTGGTTTTAAACCAGGAGTAACTGATAACATTGGCAAAACTGCTAAAGAAGCAGTAAAAGATATTTTGAAAATAGAGGTGGGAAAAGATGAAGCAATTTATACTTCAAGACAATTTCTCGTTTCTGGAGAAAAATTAACTAATCAGGACCTCGAGCGAATTAGCCGAGATCTTTTAGCTAATGAATTAATTCAGCAATGGTTTATTACTGATTACAAATCTTTTCTTAAAAAAGGGGAGAACCTTCCTCTACCAAAAGTAAAAATTCCCCGTCAACCCACTATTGCCCTCGTTGATTTAAATGTTTCTGACGAAGATCTGTTAAAAATTAGCCAGGAGAGAAAATTGGCCTTAAATCTTCAGGAAATGCAGGTAATTCAAGACTATTTTGCTAGATCTGAGGTGATAAAAGAACGCCAGAAAGTTGGTTTAGACCGGAGAGCAACTGATGCAGAATTGGAAGTTTTTGGTCAAACTTGGTCAGAGCATTGTAAACATAAAATTTTCAATGCAAAGATAAATTACAAAAATAAAAATGAGGAAATAGAAATTGATAGCTTATTCAAGACTTATATTAAAAGCTCAACCAAGCAATTGGAAAAAGAATTAGACTGGGTTGTTTCTACTCTCTGGGATAATTCTGGGGTAGTTCGTTTCAATAATGATTGGCTTTTAGCTGTAAAATGCGAAACTCATAATAGTCCTTCAAACGAAGAGCCTTATGGTGGAGCAATAACTGGAATTGTCGGAGTTTATCGCGATCCAATGGGAACTGGCAAAGGCGGCAAATTAATTTACGGGACCTATGGTTTTTGTACCGGTAATCCTTTTTATAATGGCAATTTAAAACCGAAATTGCATCCAAAGCGCTTACTTGAAGGAATCCGCAAAGGAGTAGAAGATGGCGGAAATAAACACGGAGTTCCAACAGTTTATGGCATTACTTTCTTTGACGATGGATATATGGCAAAGCCGGCAATTTATGTTCTAGCTAGTGGTTTGATTCCTGCTAAAGTAAATGGTGAACCAGGTTTTCAAAAGAAAGCCGAACCCGGAAATTTAGTAGTAATGGTTGGTGGAAAAGTGGGAATTGACGGCATTCACGGAGCAACCGAATCTTCAATGGAGGCAGGGGAGTGGATATCAGCTAGTCATGTCCAGATAGGAGACCCTTTTACCCAAAAGAAAATGCATGATTTTCTAATTGAGGCAAGAGATTTAGGTCTTTATAAATGTATTACCGATAACGGAGCTGGCGGCCTTTCTTCATCGGTAGGGGAGATGGCTCAATTTAGTAATGGTTTTGAATTATGGTTAGATAAAATACCTTTAAAATATTCCGGCCTGGATCCTTGGCAAATTTTAGTTTCTGAATCTCAAGAAAGGATGACTTTAGCAGTTTTACCAGAAAAAATAGATAAATTTCTGGAATTAGCAAAGAAACATGATGTCGAGGCAACGATTATTGGCAGATTTACCAGCTCAGGAAAATTTTATTCTACCTATAATGGTAAGACAGTTACTTACTTAGATATGGATTTTGTTCATCATGGTGTGCCTCAAATGAGACTGGAAGCCGAATGGTTGAGTCCCAAAGAACGTGGGTTTTCTGAACCAGAACTTGAAGAAATATCCGACCACAACTCATTTCTTAAAGAAATGTTAGCTCGTTTGAATATTTGCAGTAAAGAATATATTGTTAGACAGTTTGACCACGAAGTTCAGGGAACTAGCGTAGTAAAACATTTAGTTGGCAGAGATAGTGATGTTTATAGTGATGCCGTTGTGATAAAGCCTCTCTACGATTCTTACAAAGGTATTACTATTGCCGCTGGTATCAATCCAAAATATGGCCAAATTGATACTTATTGGATGACGGCCTTGTCTATTGAGGAAGCGATAAGAAGAATTATTGCTGTTGGCGGAAGTTTGAAACAAATAGTCCTTAACGATAATTTTTGTTGGCCCAGCCCTTTGCCTTCAAAAAATAATCCAGATGCAAAATACAAACTCGCTCAATTAGTAAGAGCTAATCAGGCTCTTTACGATTTTACCCTAGCTTTTAAAACTCCTTGTATCTCCGGTAAAGATTCTATGTCAATGGACGGGACAATTAAGAAATCAGGTGGGAGCGAAGTAAGAAATTCTGCCCTACCAACAATTCAATTTTCAGCTGCCGGGGAAATAGATGATGTTAGGAAATGCGTGACGATGGACGTAAAGAAACCAAGAGGCCTAGTTTATATTTTGGGCATTACTCGAGATGAATTGGGTGGGTCGGAATATTATGAAATGAGAGGAAAAATTGGATTAAATGTTCCAAAAGTTGATGCCAAAACCGCCATAAAACTATACACTGCCTTAAGTGAAGCGATTAAAGAAGGAATAGTTGATTCTTGTCACGGAGTTTATAAAGGTGGTCTTGCAGTAGCCCTGGCCCAGATTTCTTTTGCCGGAGGTTATGGTTTAGAAATTGATTTAGATAAAATACCAACTGAAAATTTAAAGAGAATCGATAAAATTTTGTATTCAGAATCACCCAGTAGATTTTTAATAACAATTTCTCCGGAAAATAAAGGACGATTTGAGAAAATTTTGAAGGAAAATATTTTTAAAGAAATCGGAAAAGTTAGAGACGATGAAGAATTTTTAATCGTTGCTAAGAGAAAGCCAATAGTTCAAGAAGATATCTATAAATTAAAAGAAGCTTGGCAAAAAACATTTAAAGATTTTTAAAATGAACCCAAAAGTTTTAATTTTATATGGATATGGAATAAATTGTGATAATGAAACCCAATATGGGTTTGAGTTAGCTGGAGCTATAGCAGAGAAGGTTCATTTAAATCAGCTTATTAATGGTGATAAGCGATTAAAGGATTATCAACTTTTAGCCATTCCTGGTGGCTTTTCTTTTGGTGACGATATTGGAGCAGGAAAGGTTTTAGCAACGAAAATTAAATATAATTTAGCAGAAGAATTTTCGGAGTTTATTAAAAAGGGGAAATTAATCATTGGAATTTGTAATGGCTTTCAAGTATTAGTAAAATTAGGGACTCTCCCTGGATTTAATAGAAACTGTGATAAACAAGAGGTAACCTTAACTTTTAATGATTCTGGCAGATTCGAAGATAGATGGGTCTATCTTAAAGTAAACAAAAAATCCCCCTGTATTTGGACGAGAGGAATTAAGACTATTTATTTACCAGTCAGGCATAGTGAAGGAAAGTGTGTTTCTAGAAATAGTATGATTAGAGAAAGGTTAAAGGAGGGAAACAAAATAGTTGCTCAGTATGTAGATAACAAAGGAAACTTAGCCGGTTATCCCTGGAATCCTAATGGTTCAGAATTAAATATTGCTGGAATTTGCGATGAGACTGGCAGAATATTTGGCCTAATGCCTCATCCCGAAGCTTTTTTATACCCTCAAAATCATCCGAGATGGACAAGAGAAGAAGTTAAAAATGGAGAAGGATTAAAAATTTTTAAGAATGCAATTGAGTTTGTTAGAAATGGTTAGAGTCTTATTAACTCTAGGCATAGGCAACAACTTTTAGCGTTGTCGTAACAACAGATTTTCTTACAAGTTGGACAACGCTAATAAATAGTGAGTAGCAGGGTGGGGGAAAATAAGGTAAACTAAGCTTGTAGACTTAAATCTGGGATGTAAATATAATCATTTTGTCGTTGAATAATGGTTCTAATGTTGTCCACGATGGTCAACATCGCTGAGCGCGCCGTCCGTTATTTGGACGGCTTTTTAAATTAAGTTGTTTTTTGGTTTTTAAAATGATAATTTTAAAATAATGCCCAGTAATACAACTTCCAGTATGTTCTTCTATATTTATGTGTTAGAAAGCATAAAAGATGGCAAACGCTATATTGGTTATACCAACAATCTCAAGAAAAGAATAGAAGAACATAAAAAAGGTATGAGTTTCTCAACAAAATTTAGATTACCATTTGAACTTGCTTACTTTGAGGGATGCAAAAATATTGAAGATGCCAAACGCCGTGAAAATTATTTAAAGACTACCCAAGGTCGGAGATTCTTAGGGTTGCGGCTTCAAGAGCACAAGCGTCATAAAACGGCGTTTGGCTCTGGAAGTTGATATACTGGGATGTACAGGAAAGACAGAAAAAATGAGCATTATACGATGTTGGCAAAAAAAGAGGGATATCCTGCCAGGTCGGTATATAAACTTAAAGAGATAGACGAAAAATACAAAATTATCAAAAAGGGCGATCGGGTTTTAGATTTGGGCTGTGCGCCGGGTTCCTGGCTTTTGTATATTTCCCAAAAAGTGGGGAACAAAGGAAAGGTGGTTGGTGTTGATATTGAAGAAATTAAAATACCCCCAAAAGCCAACATTGTTTTTATTAAAAGAAGCGTTTTGGATTTAAAAGTGCCGATTTTACCAAGCAAAATCGAGCATCCACGATGGCAAATAGCCATCGGGAAATCCGATTTTAAAGATAAATTCGAGGCGGTGGTTTCCGACTTGTCGCCAAAAACCTCAGGCATTAAATTTTTAGATGCCGGAAAATCTCTGGAATTAGCAGAAAAATCTTTCGAAATCGCCAAATCGGTTCTGTTGCCTGACGGAAATTTTGTCTGCAAGATTTTTGAAAGCGAAGCAAGCGATGATTTTTTCAAAAAAGTGGAAATTTGTTTTGATTTTGCGAAAAGATTCAGGCCAAAAGCAGTAATTAGGGAAAGCAAAGAATTTTATATTATTGGTAGGGGATTTAGGGTTTAATATGAAAAAATTTTTCCTAAAAGAGGAATTAACTAGTTTTTGGAAGAAAAATACAAGGGAAAGGTTACTAAGAAAGAGAGATTTGAAAATTTTAGATATATTTGCTTGGTTATAGCTACCCTGGATAGCCGTTTTTTTTAAAAATATCCCCAATTTTGCCGTAGTTGCCTTGAACGTGGTTCGAGAGACCGATCTGCACCTTGTTAAAATTCGAAAAATAGCCAAAATTCCCCTTTAAATTTAGGTTCTAAACCAAGGTTACCAGCAATAGCGGAAGTCTTGAAATTTCTTTTTCTCTTGACAATTTTAAATGATTATCTATACTAAAGGAGTCTAAAAACTTAACTAACGTGAATTCAATTAACTTATTAGTACTATCTCTAAAACTGAATACTTGAAGGAACTTAATTCTCGACAGGGGAGGTTTTGGAATAGTTCCTTTGTCAGACTGCTTTTTTTAGGAGCAGTTATTTTAGTTTCCTCGCTCTATCTTTTGGGGAATCACTCGGTCAAGGCAGATTCCAACGAAGAACTTTCTCTCTTTTCTTCTTCAGTAATTTTCTCTCAAAATGATTACAAAAAAGAAGATTTTTTAACATTAAAAGAT
>PFRL01000058.1:0-7372 GCA_002788555.1 Parcubacteria group bacterium CG_4_9_14_0_2_um_filter_35_11
AAATAGAAAAGGGTTTTCTTTTCAAAGATTTTTTAGAAAGTCTGAGAAGTCTTTCTGGTTTGAAGAACCCATTTTTTTCCCAAAAAGAATAGATTTTCTTCTCAGTCCTTTGAGGATTGTAGCATTTTCCCATAAAAATATTTTAGATACTCTAAACTGTTAAAGTTAAATAAGGGTTAAAATAATTATAAAAGCAAAATCTTGAAACTAATGGTTTCTTCCAATGATTAAAAATTAATTTCTCTAACGACTTTTTATCCCTAAAACTCGACTTTTACTGGGGTTTGGCAGCAGAAAAAATCTCGCGCAAAGCTACAAGTAAAGCGGCGGCCGAAGCAAAAGCAGTGAAATTCTGAAATATCGTCTTTATTATTTCTGTCAATTCACCAAACTGAATGCCAGCTATTCCGACAATTACCAAAGCGATAACTGCTGTCAAAAAAGCAGTGGTCTCTCTTTCCCGAATATGAATTGCTCCCACTAAAAGTCCCAAGACAAACAAAATGATTGATAAATAAGGTATAGCAGAAAAACCCGAAACCACTGCTATTATCAAGCCAGTTAGAAAAGCAAATCTTCCAAAAGGAGTGATTTCTTTTTTAATCTCTTCCGCACTCATAAATTATTTTAAATTTAAATTTTATTCGACCTTTATTGCAAATTACAAGAATTTACTATTTTAATAAATTCCTGAGGAATTAAGGAGGCCCCTCCGATTAAGAGTCCTTTAAAACCAATGTTAATATAATTTTTGGCATTTTCTGAATCAACGCTTCCTCCGTAAATAATCCTAATATTTTGACTAAGGTACCGAGGTAAAATTTCGATTAACTCTTTTTTAATAAATAATAAGGCCTTCTTTGCCTCATCAGGCGAACAGAAATCTCCCGTCCCTATTGCCCAGATTGGTTCATAAGCGATTACCAAATCGCTAGTCGGTAATGAAAAACGGGAAATGGGAGAAAGAATCTCTTTTAATTGCCTTTTTAAAACTTTTTCAATTTTCTTTTCTTCTCTTCCTTCTTTTGTCTCCCCAATACAAAGAATTGGCGAGAGTTTATTTTCGAGGATGACCTTGAGTTTTTTTGCTATTACCTCGTCAGTTTCTCCAAAATAAATTCGCCGCTCACTATGACCCAAAATCACATATTCAACCCCTAACTCTTTTAACATTAAAGGAGAAATTTCGCCCGTAAAAGCGCCGGAATTCTCCCAAAAGCAATTCTGGGCTCCGACTTTCCAAATACCTTCTTTACTTTTCAACAGAATTTTATCTCTGACAACTGGTAGATAAACAAATGGAGGTACAATTATAACTTCAGTATTTCGAATTTTTTTTATCCCTTTTTTAATTTCTCTCAATAAATTTTCCGCTTCTCTCTCTGTTGAGGGATTACACTTCCAATTAGCTATTATAACTATTTTTTGGTTCACATTTATAATATTTAAGTTATTTACCATTATTAATCAACTATCTCTCTTTCGTGTCTCTATCCAAAAGCAATCTCCATAATATTATTTTTTTATCTTTTATTTTACTTAAACTCCCAGGCCTTCCCAAGAGTCGTTGTAATAAGACCAAAATAAATGCTGGAATAGCAAATATGACAACTGATTCTACCGATAAATAAAAACCTAAAACTATACTTGTTATACAAAAAAGACTCATCCCGATAGCTGCGCCCATTCCTTTAGAGAAAATTTTAGAAAAAATCCATAATAAGGCAGAGGGCCAAAAAATCTTTGGAGAGAGGATTAATATAGTCGCAATACATACTGATCCTCCTCTCCCGCCCCAGAATTTTAAAAAAATCGGCCACATCTGCCCACAGAGAGCAAAAAGACCGGCTATCGCCTGGATATTTTCTGGGAACCCTAATTTATAAGCCCCCCAAACTGCCAATATTCCTTTAAAAATATCAAAAAAACCGGAAACTACACCGGGTAGAAAACCTATATTGTGAATAATATTAGAACCACTTAATTTCTCTCTCCCAATTTTTCGGATATCTTTTCCCGCTACCCATTTTACAATTAAATAGCCATTAGGTATGGAACCGACCAAGTATGAAAATAAAAACCAAAGATACTCAGTCATATTTTTAATTTAGGAAAATAACTCTTCTTCTATTTCTAAAAGTCGATTATATTTAGCAACTCGCTCCCCACGGTTTGGTGCTCCGGCTTTAATAGAGTCTGCTCCAATTCCCACCGCAAAATCGGTAATAAAAGTATCGCAAGTATCACCACTTCGATGAGAAACCATAATTTTCCATTGGTGTTTTCTTGCTTCCTTTGCTGCTGTAAGTGCTTCAGAAAATGTCCCTATCTGATCCGGTTTTAACAGTAAACCATTGCAAGCCCCTACTTTGCTTGCTGTCTTTATTCTCTCAGGATTTGTTGCTAAAAGGTCATCACCAAAAATAGTAATTTTATTTTTAAGTTTTTGGGTAATTAGGCTAAAATTTTCCCAGTCCTCCTCAAAATAAGGATCTTCTAAAGAGATTATAGGATAGGTTTTGGAAAGATTAAGATAGTATTTTAAAAGTCCTGAGCCAGTAAAGATTTTATCTTCGAATTTATAAGAATTTTTTTGATAAAAAGTCGAGGCGGCAATATCAAGAGCGATTTTGATTTTTGAAAGATAGCCAGCTTTTTTTATTGCTAAGGAGATTAAATCTAGGGCTTTCTCGGCACGGTTTAAGAGAGGAGCAAAACCTCCTTCATATCCGACATTGGTAGAAGCTTTACCATATTTTTCATTCAGGATTAATTTAAGAGTCTGGTAGATTTCTGAACCTATTCTTAATTGCTCTCTAAAAAGTCTTATCTGGGGAATAATCATAAATTCCTGGATTTGGAGGTTATTCCCCCCATGAAGGGCTCCTTCAATTAATAAAAGAGAAGGCTGAGGTAATTTTTTGATTTGAGTCTTTTGTTTTCCATAAAAAATCTGGGCAATATATTTATAAAGGGGTATCTTTTTGACTTGGGCCCCGGCTTTTAAAACGGCAATACTTACTCCTAGTATTGCATTGGCTCCAAGGTAAGACTTCTGCTCAGTTCCGTCTATTTCAATTAACATTTGATCAATCCTTTCTTGCTTTAAAACGCTCTCCCCTTTTAGCCTTGGGGCAATTATTTGATTAATATTATTTACTGCTCTTTTTACCCCTTTACCAAAGTACCTTTTTTCTTTATCTCTTATTTCCAGGGCCTCATATTTTCCTTCGGATACTCCAGAAGGAACGGAAAAATTAGATTCTTCTGAAGAAGTTTTAAGATAGACTTTCACTGTAGGATTTCCCCTTGAATCAAGAATCTCCCTTGCTTTGATTAATTTTATTTTGGATTTTTCTTTCATAGATTATTTAGTTCTTCTTCGTCTCCTTCTTCAGAAAGATAGACATCTCGTGGCTTGGAACCTTTACCAGGACCAATTACCCCTCTTTCTTCCAGCATATCCAAAATCCTAGCCGCCCTGGCATAACCAATTTTAAGACGACGCTGTAAAAGTGAGGCTGAGGCCTTCCTTGCTCTTATTACCACTCTTTTTGCTTCCGCATATAATTCTTCATCGCTCTCTCCAAATTCTAAAAATTCAGTCTCAGCTTTGGGAGACTCTTTTAAGGATTCCTGAAGACTCTCTTCCGTTTCTACTTCAGATCTCTTTTCAGTCTTTTGAATATAATCAACTACTCTTTTTATTTCTTTTGGTAAAACCAAAGCTGCTTGAAAACGTCTGGGTTTGGTTGCTTCCGCCGACAAAAATAACATGTCTCCTCTCCCAAGAAGATGCTCTGCCCCTCCGGTATCAAGAATTGTCCTTGAATCCACCTGGGAAGCTACTTGAAAAGCAATTCGAGAGGTAATGTTGGCTTTAATAAGACCAGTTAAAACTTCTACCGATGGCCTTTGAGTGGCAAGGACAAGGTGAATTCCCACTGCTCGAGACATTTGAGCTAACCTTACAATACCTGCTTCAAATTCTTTCCCTTTGGCTGCCATAATATCGGCTGACTCATCGACAATAAAGATAATGTAGGGCAAAGGTTTATAATTTGTTTCTTCCTCTTGAGAAACTTTTTTCTTTTGTTTTTCTTCTTCTTTTAATTTTTCTTTCTGTTCTTGATTATAAATTTCTATATCTTTAGTTCTGGCTTGATGCAATAGTTCGAATCTTCTTTCCATTTCTTCAATTAACCATTTTAAAACAGGAATAACTTTACTATGTCTGGTTACCGGAGGACAAAGAAGATGGGGAATCAGGGCATAAGAAGTAAATTCTACTCTTTTGGGATCGATTAAGATAAAGCGCAAATCTCGAGGGGAATTTTTCCAAAGTAAAGATAAAATTAAAGAGTTTAAAAAAACTGTCTTGCCAGTACCAGTAGCACCAGCGACAAGGAGATGAGGCATCGAACCAAGATTGGTAAGGTAAGGTTTCCCCTTTACATCCTTTCCTATCGGAAAACCTAAGGGTGGTAAAGAAAGAAATTCCGGAGAAGAAAGGAGACTTTTTAATCGGACTTCTGCTCTTTTTTGGTTAGGAACTTCGATACCTACTAACGACCTACCAGGAATAGGAGCTTCAATCCGAATAGGATGAGCAGCAAGGGTCAATGATAAATCTTTTTGCAAAGCTAAAATTTTTGAGAGCTTTACTCCTTCGGCTGGTTTTAATGTATATTGCGTGACGGTAGGACCGATATTTATTTCTCCCATCTCTACTTCAATCCCAAATGTCTTTAGCGTTTTTTTAATAATCTGGGCATTTATTCTTAAATTTCCCGCTATAGCATGATTTTCTTCTTCCTCAAGCAACGCTAAGGGAAGAGACTTATATTGAATAGCCTTTTTTGTCTTTTTGATAATCTTGGGAGCGGCAATTTTAATTTTTTCTTTTACCTCTTTGATTGGGGAAATTTCTCTCACTTTTAAATCTACTTCTCCTTCTTTAAATTTTAATTGTTCTTTTATAACTTCTTTTTTAGGCTTCCGTATCTTTATAATTGGGGCATTAAATAAAAGAGAAACTGAGATTAAAGAAAGAAAGATAAAAAAAATCCAACTACCTAAAGTTCCAATAAGACTTTTTGGTAAGGAAATTAAAATTTTTCCTAAATAACCCGCAAGGTTTTCTTGAGATAATTCCATTATTGAAAAAATAGAAATCAAACATAAAATCCCTCCCAAGATTGTAGAAAGATAGGGTGAAGGACGTTCTGATGACAAAAAAACAATGCCCACTAAGAAAAACAAAATTATGATTACCCAAGCACCCTTGCCAAAAAATAACTCTAAGATTTTAGCCATGCCATCTCCTATTTTTCCAGTAAAGCCGAAAATTGATAATATAAAAAATATGCCAAGAAAGATAAAAACTATTCCCCAGATGCTCTTGCTAGTATCGGGTGAAAGATTTAAAGAAGGGATTTTTAGCCTTTTTTTCTGGTTGTTTTTCTTATTTTTACTCATATATTCTTAATATTTTATCTAAATTTGAATAGAAAATAAAGAGGAACTAAAAAAACCGAGTTAATTTTTGTTTTATTTTTATAATCTCGGTTATTTTAGGATTTTTGTTTCTTAATTTTTAATCTTTTTTCTTGAATCCTGTGCCAACCGGAATGAGTTTGCCAATAATAACGTTTTCTTTAAGACCTCTTAATTTATCTTCTTGTCCTTCTAAGGCTGCTTTTATTAAAACCCTCGATGTTTCCTGGAACGAAGCGGCAGAAAGGAAGCTATCAGTTGAAAGAGCAATTTTAGTAAGTCCTAGTAAAATCGGCTTAGCTTTGGTTTCTTTTTTCCCAGATTTTTTTAACCTTTCATTCTCTTCAGCAAATTTTGTCCTTGATACAATTTGCCTCGGTGAGAAAATAGAATCACCTACCCTAGTAATCTTCGCTCGTGAAAGCATCTGATGTAAAATGGTCTCGATATGTTTATCATGGATAACCACTCCCTCCCCAGTATATATTTTTTGGACTTCTTTTAAAATATATCTTTGAGTTTCTTCGGCACCGGCTACTTTAGATAATCTTTTGATGTTTATTCCTCCTTCAAATATTGGCTGACCCGGGAAAACAACTTCCCCTTGTTTTACCAAAATTCCGGTCTTTAGAGGAGGAACTCTATATTCTTTTTTCTCTCCTTTTTCTGTCTTAATTCTTATTAAAATACCATCCTTTTTCTCAATAATTTTTTCTACTTTACCTTTTTCTTCAAAAATCATCGCTTCATTCTTTGGAGGGCGGGCTTCGAAAAGTTCTTCAACTCGGGGAAGACCCAATGTTATATCCCCCAATCCTGCTACTCCCCCCATATGAAACGTTCTCATTGTTAATTGAGTTCCCGGCTCCCCAATAGATTGAGCGGCAATTATTCCCACCGGACTTCCTAGTTCAATCAATTTGTGAGTAGTTAAGTCCAGCCCATAACACATCTGACAAATTCCTGTAGGACATTTACAAGTCAGGGGGGATCTTACTCTTATTTTTTCAATATTTGATTTTTCAATTAACCTTACTAGTTTTTTATCTATTATATCTCCCTTTTTGAGAAGAATTTTATCATCTATCTTTATATCTTCCAGTAAAACTCTTCCTAGTATTTTTTGAGAAAAATCTTGGTCAATCTCTTCGGCTTCTTTTCTGGAAATCACAATCCCTTTTCTATCGTGGCAATCTTTCTCTTTTATTATCAATTCATGAGCCACATCCACCAATTTTCTTGTCAAATAACCAGCCCTCGAAGTTCTCAGGGCAGTGTCCGCTGTTCCTTTCCTTGCGCCATGACTAGAAATAAAGTACTCTAGGGTAGTGAGACCTTCTTTATAGCTGTGTTTAACCGGCAATTCAATAATCTCTCCAGATGGACTAGCTACTAACCCTTTCATTCCTGCCATTTGAGCAGGTTGAGACCAAGAACCTCGAGAACCCGAGTCAATGATTGAAAAAACAGAACCAAATTTAGGAAGACTGGCTGGGACCAATTTGGCAATGTGATTCTTAACTCCTTGCCAAACTTCGATAATCTCCGTTCTTCTTTCCGTATCAGATAAAAATCCTTGAAGATACTGCTTTTGAATCTGCTCTTCTTGCTTTTCTGCTTCTTTAATTAATGTCTCTTTTTCTTTGGGAACAGCCAAATCATCCATCCCCCAAGTATTAGCTGATAAAGTAGCGTATTTAAATCCTAAGTCTTTTATTTTATCTAAAACCGGAACTATCTTTGTTTCGCCATACTTTTCTATAAGATCTGAAATAAGTTTCTGAATTGTTTTTGAGTTTTGGGTCTTATTTTGATAGGGAAAGTCCGCTGGTAAAATTTCATTGAAAATTAATCTTCCAACAGATGTCTCAATAAA
>PFRL01000058.1:7425-13484 GCA_002788555.1 Parcubacteria group bacterium CG_4_9_14_0_2_um_filter_35_11
CATAGGCCAGTTCTGCTTCTTTGCTTGAAGAAAATATTTTCCCTTCTCCTTTTACGCCAGTTTTTAATTGGGTCAAAGAGTAGCACCCCAGGACCATTTCTTGCCGGGGTATAGCGATGGGTAATCCAGTAGCGGGCTTCAAAATTCCTTTTGTAGAAACCATCAAATTCCTTGCCTCCTCTTGGGCCTTTTTTGATAAAGGTAAATGAATTGCCATTTGATCCCCATCAAAATCAGCATTAAAAGCTGGACAGACCAAGGGATGAATTTGAATAGCTTCGCCCTCAATAAGGACAGGTCTGAAAGCCTGAATAGAAAGTCGATGTAAGGTAGGAGCTCTATTTAAAAGCACATATTTCCCTTTTATAACTTCTTCTAAGATTTCCCAAACTTCCTCTCTCTCTTCGGAAATCAAAATTCCTGCTGATCTTACATTATGGGCGAGCTTCCGTTCTAAAAGTTTATTAATAATAAAAGGCTTAAATATCTCCAAGGCCATTTTCTTTGGAAAGCCTATTTCTTCAAATCGGAGTTCTGGACCTATTACTATCACTGACCTTCCAGAATAATCCACTCTTTTTCCTAAAAGATTCTGACGAAATCTTCCTCGCTTTCCTTTAAGAATATCAGTAAGACTTTTAAGCTGTCTTTGCCCGCCTATTGAAGGTTGAACCATTTTTGTCCTGCGCTTGGAGTTGTCAATTAGGGCATCAACAGCTTCTTGGAGCATTCTTTTTTCATTTCTAGTAATTACTTCTGGTGCTCCAATCTCCTTTAGATATTTCAGCCTATTATTTCTATTAATAACCCGACGGTATAAATCATTTAAATCAGAAGAGGCATATCTTCCGCCGTCGAGTTGGACCATTGGTCTTAGGTCCGGTGGTAATACGGGCAAATAAGTTAAACACATCCACTCTGGCCGAATTCCTACTTGAATTAAGCCTCTGACCAGTCTTAGCTTTTGGAGGACTGCCTTTTTAAAGCTTGCTGTTTTATATTCTTCCTCTAATTCCTCCTGGACCTTGGGAAGATCGATTTCTTGAAGTAATCGTTTTATAGCTTCTGCTCCGGTACCTGCCTTGAAACATTCTCCATATTTTAAAGAGACTTTTCGATACTCATTTTCCGAAAGAATATTTCCTTTTTGAATTAAATCAATTTCTTCTTTCGCTTTTTTAAATTCTCCTTTCAGTTCCTCTTTTTCTTTCCTGCCCCGCTCTTTTTTCTGGCGATTTTTAAACTCTCCTTTAATTTCTTCTAATATTTTCTTTTTAGCTTCCTCATCAGTATTGGTAATTATATAGGCCATAAAATAAACCACTCTTTCTATTTGCTGCATTGATTTTGAAAGCAAAAGGCCAATTCTTGAAGGAACTCCACGCAAAAACCAAATGTGGACTACCGGAGCCGCTAGTTTAATATAACCCATTCTTTCCCGTCGGACAGAAGATTTTGTAACTTCGACTCCACACTTATCACAAATCACCCCTTTGTATCTTATCTTGCGGTATTTACCACAATAGCACTCGTAATCTCGAGAAGGTCCAAAAATTCTCTCACAAAAGAGACCATCTTTTTCGGGCCTCTGAGTGCGATAATTAATAGTCTCCGGCTTTTTAACTTCGCCCGCTCCCTTGCCAAGCGTTTTTTCAGACCAAGACCAAGACAAAATTTCTTCTGGAGAAGAAAGACGAATTTTTATACTTTCAAAATCTTCTACCTTTAGCATAAAAATTTAGAAAGTTAATCCTTGCTAGATTTTTTTATTAATTCGACGTTCAAACTTAATGATTTAAGCTCGGCGACTAAAACATTAAATGAAGAAGGAATATTAGGAGTTTTAATTTCCTCTCCTTTAACAATTGCTTCGTAGGTTGCGGCTCTACCAGGAACATCATCTGATTTTATAGTAAGCATTTCCTGTAAAGTATAGGCTGCTCCGTAGCCCTCCAGTGCCCATACTTCCATCTCTCCGAATCTTTGTCCTCCAAATTGGGACTTCCCTCCAAGAGGTTGTTGAGTAATTAAAGAATATGGGCCAATTGAACGGGCATGGATTTTGTCCTCAACCATATGGATAAGTTTTATCATATACATATATCCTACCGTTACTCTCTTTTTAAATGGTAAACCTGTTCTTCCGTCAAAGAGTTGGACTTTTCCGTCTTCAGGAAGTCCTGCCTTTTTTAATTCCTCTTTTATTTGAATTTCGCTAGGACCATCAAAGGATGGACAAACTGCCTGGTAATCTAATTTTTTGGCGGAAAATCCTAAGTGGGTTTCGAGAATCTGACCAATATTCATTCGGGAAGCCACTGAAAGAGGGTTTAAAATGATGTCTACAGGTGTACCATCTTCTAAAAATGGCATTTCTCCCTCAGGTAGAATTTTAGAAATAACGCCTTTGTTACCATGCCGGCCGGCTAATTTATCTCCTACTCGAATTCCTCGTAAATAAGCTATTTCAACCTGAATTCTCTTTATGACGCCGGGCTCCAACCTCTTCCCTTTCTTTCGATCGAAAATTTTGACCCTAATCACCTTTCCTCTTTTCCCGTGAGGCAAGACCAAAGAAGTATCTTTTATCTCTTTTGCTTCTTCTCCGAAAATTTTCTTTAATAACATTTCTTCCGGAGATAATTCTTCTTCACCTTTTGGCGAAACCTTTCCTACGAGGATATCTCCCTCCTTCACTTCTGCTCCAGTCCTTATAATTCCGTCTTTATCTAAATTTTTGAGTTTTGTTTCCGAAACATTTGGAATGTCATTAGTAGTAATTTCAGGTCCTAATTTTGTCTCTCTAATATCGCAAGTGAAATCCTCAATATGGCAAGAGGTAAAAACATCATCTTTTACTAATCTTTCTGAAATTACAATAGCATCTTCGTAATTAGCTCCATACCAAGGGATGAATGCGCACAAAAGATTTTTACCTAAAGCTAATTCTCCTTGAGCGATAGCCACTCCGTCGGCCAAGACATCACCTTTTTTTACTTTTTGGTCTTTTTCTACTCCTGGCCTTTGAGAAATACTTGTATATTGGTTTGACCTTACAAAATTTAATAGAGGATAAGTTTTTTTAGCTCCTTTTGTTTGAAGAACAATATGAGAGGCGTCTACCTCGGCAATCTCTCCATCGTCCTCAGCAAAAATAACCTGCCCGGAATCTCGAGCCACCTTTTCTTCCACTCCAGCGGCAACAAGGGGAGCTTCCGGACGAAGGCACGGAACAGCTTGCCGCTGCATATTTGAACCCATTAAAGCTCTATTGGCGTCGTCATGTTCTAAAAAAGGAATCGAAGAAGAGGCAACTGATAAGATTTGTTGGGGTGATACATCAATATAATCTATCTTTTTTGCTTCAATAGTTCCTGGCTCGCCTTTAATTCTTGCCTCTATCCTTTTGCCCAAAATTCTGCCCGAAGAATTTTGAGGGGTAGTTGCTGGGGCAATATTATATTTCTCTTCTTGATAAGCATTAAGGTACTCTATTTCTTTTGTTATCTTCCCTTCTTTGACTTTAAAATAAGGAGTTAAAATAAAGCCGAGGCGATCAACTTTAGCAAATGAAGCAAGATGGGTAATCAAACCTACATTTTGTCCTTCAGGAGTTTGAATAGGGCAAATTCTCCCATAATGGCTTGGCTGGACATCTCTTACTTCAAATCCGGCTCGCTCTCTGGTTAATCCTCCGGGACCCATAGCTGAAAGGCGCCTTTTGTGCTCTAATTCTGCTAAAGGATTCTCATTATCCATGAATTGAGAAAGTTGAGAAAGGGTAAAGAATTCTTTAACCTGGGAAGCAAAAGGTCGAGGATTAATGATGTCTTTGGGGTCAGCTTCAGAGATTTCAATAGTAGACATTCGGTCTTTAATAATTCTTTCCATCCGAAGCATTCCCACTCGAAGTCGCGATTCCAAAAGTTCAGTTATAGTTCTGACCCGCCGATTACCTAAGTGGTCAATATTATCAGGTTCAGCCCTGGGGTCTTTATTTAATCTTATAATTTCTTTTAGGGTTAAAATAATATCTTCTAAAGCTAAAAGATGGTCTTTTTTTGAAAATGTTTTAATTTCAGGTTGAAATAATCTTTGTTGTATTCGCCATCTTCCTACTTCCGACAAATTATACCTTTGAGGATTAAAGAACATTCCGGTAAGATATTCTTTAGCATTTTCTAGTGTAGCGAGATCTCCTGGCCGGAGGTGGCTATAAATTTCCACCATTGCCTCCTCTTTATTCTTTGAAACATCCTTTTTGAGGGTTCCTTCGATATAATCTATTTCACTACCTTCAAGACTTTTTTCAAAGGTCTTTTTAATTCCTTCATTTCCTTCAAGGCCAAATATTCTTAAGAGAGTGGTGGTAGGTACTCTTCTTTTACGGTCAATCTTTACCCAAATAACACCAATTGAATCTGTTTCAAATTCTAACCATGCTCCTCGGTTGGGAATAATTTTCGCTCCAGCCAATTTTTTGCCATAAAATGTATTAATTGTAAAAAACACTCCGGGACTTCTAATTAATTGAGAAACCGATATTCTTTCAACGCCATTTAAAATAAAAGTGCCCCTTTCTGTAATCAAGGGGAAGTCACAAAAATAAACTTCTCTTTTAATACTATCTCCTGTGCTTTTAATTTTTAAATTACACAAAATAAATAGCGGCGCTTCGTAAGAAGCATTATTAGACTTTGCTTCTATCGGCGTCATCTCAGGCTCCTTTAAAATAAATTTTTCAAAATAAAGTTCGAATTCTTTACCGGCATAGTCTTTTATTGGAGAAAATTCTCTAAAGAGATTTTTGAGAGAAACTTTTAAAAAATTCTCATAAGAATCAAGTTGGAATTTTATCAAATTAGGATAAGGGAACTTAAAAGAATATATTCCAAAGTTCTTCTTTTTCATATTAGAAAATTTTTAAAAAATAGAAAACAAACCCAAAATAAAAAATGAGTCCCAGCAATACGGCTAAAAATTAAAAAAAATAAAGCAAAACAGAAAAGATAAGTTAATTATCTTAATTAAGATATTAATCTAAAATAAAAAATTTGTCAAGACCCCTTTTTTCTAATTACTCTACTGTGACTGATTTGGCTAAATTCCGAGGTTTGTCGACATCGCAACCTCGTAAAACTCCCATATAATAAGCAAAAAGTTGCAGGGGAATAACTGATAAAATTGGAGTTAACATCTCTAAAGTTTTTGGAATATAAATTACTTCATCAGCTAACTTTTTAATTTCTTCATTACCTTCGGTAGTAAGAGCAATAATCGAACCGCCCCTTGCTTTAATTTCTTGAATATTAGAAATCATTTTTTCGTAAACACTATCTACGGTGGCAATGGCAAAAGTAGGAAAATTTTTATCGATTAGAGCGATGGGCCCATGCTTCATTTCTCCTCCTCCATAACCCTCGGCATGGATATAAGAAATTTCTTTTAATTTTAGGGCTCCTTCAAGGGCAACGGGGTAGTTATATTTTCTTCCGATAAAGAGGAAATTTCTGAAATCTTTATACTTTTGAGCTAGTTTTTCAATACTCTCCTTTAAATTTAAAGTTTTCTGAACTAGTTCGGGTATTTTTAAAAGTTCTTTGGCAATACGTTGTCCCGTAACAAGAGACATCTCCCTTTGTCTCCCCAAGAGCAGTGTCCAGAGAGCTAAAACTTCGAGCTGTGAAGTAAAGGCTTTGGTAGAGGCTACGCCGATTTCCGGTCCGGCATGATTATAGACTCCGGCATCGGTTTCCCGAGCAATAGTTGAACCAACGGTATTAACAATCCCTAAAGCGAAAATTCCTTTTTCTTTTGCTTCTTTTACTGCTGCTAAAGTATCCGCTGTCTCGCCACTTTGAGAAATAGCCAGGACTGCGGTATTTTTATTTAGGATAGGCTTTCGATAGCGGAATTCTGACCCAAATTCGGTCTCTACCGGAATCCTAGCATATTCTTCAAGCATATACTCCCCAATAAGACCAGCGTGGTAGGCTGTTCCGCAAGCGACGATAATTAATCTTTTTATTTCTCGAAATTTCTCTTTCACGCTCTCCAGA
>PFRL01000012.1:0-1338 GCA_002788555.1 Parcubacteria group bacterium CG_4_9_14_0_2_um_filter_35_11
CCATGATTGCCCGACCTATGTTTTCTTTTCCCAATCTTTTTTCAATAATTTTTATTTGTTCTTTTTTTAGTTTTAAATGAGAGCACGGACATATATTTAAAAATTGACGGTAAGTATTTCGGTAGATGGGGTTGTGTTCTTGTTTTCAAAGAAAGAGAAAACATTATCTTTTGGGATTTTGTAAAGCGAGAAAATTACTTTAGTTATTGTTTGGATATTGCCAGGATTAAGGAGTTGGGATATAAAATCCTAGGAGTTTCCAGTGATTGGCACGGAAGCATAACTTCAGCCTCAAAAAACATGATTCCTGATGTCCCTCATCAAAGGTGTTTGGTTCATACTCAAAGGTTTTGTCAGTCACTTTTAACAAGACATCCAAAAACAGAAGTAGGAGTTCAACTTTTGGAAATAGTGAAGTGTTTAAATCATGTAAAAAACAAGTACGAAAAAGTAATTTGGATTAAATGGTTTGAAAGGTTTGAAAAGAGACATATAGACCAAATAAATGAAAGAACCTACGCGAAAGATAAAAAACATTGGTGGCATGCTCATAAAAACCTAAGACGATCATATAGGACGTTAAAAATATCAATAAATAACCTTTTTCTTTACTTGGATTATCATGGACTTTCCAAAGATACAAATGCACTAGAGTCAGAGTTTAAACATCTAAAACAAAGACTATCAGTACATAAAGGTTTAACAAGAAAAAGAAAGATTAATTTCATTAAATGGTACTTTTATTTAAAGTCCCGTTATCATCAAAAACACCACACATTTTGACTATTATGCCCTATTACAACGCAGACTCAAGAGAGGATTTGCAGAAGCGACCAAACTACTTGACCGGCTGGAAAAAGAGAAATATGTTGGTCCACCAAACGGTTCATTACCAAGAGAGGTTTTGAAAAGATAAATTTTACTAAACATTGAATAACCTCAAGATTTTAATAACGTTTTAATATAGAATATGGTAGTTTTATTTAAACAAGAATTTAGTGTTTTGTTAGTTCACCACTAGCAGGATTATATTGTCTTCCTAAACCCAACATTGCGCAAATAATGTCAGAATCATACAACTTTTCCCATTGTTCCAATAGTAAGGCGCTCATTTGTTCAAGGTCTTGAAATCCGCTGGTATGACAGAAAATCTTTTGTGCAATCATTGTTCTCCCCCCCCCAGGAACGTTTACTAAACCATATTGTGCTAAATTTGAATAATCATGTGCCTGTAATAAAGCAAGGTTAGCCAAATTATTGCCTTCTATTAATTTCCCCATTTATTGTTATTTAATAATAGTGAATTAAAAATTATAGATGTTATTTTATCTTATTTAA
>PFRL01000012.1:1355-1547 GCA_002788555.1 Parcubacteria group bacterium CG_4_9_14_0_2_um_filter_35_11
TATTTAATTATTATTCGAATAAATTCACTTCAAGGTTTTTTTGAATCCTCCTGTTTATAAATTTAATGATCTGTTTTTTACTGAAAGTAAATATGGAGTTTGGTGTCAAAGGCTTTGGAGATTCGAGTTAGGAGAGAAAAGGTGGGGAATGATGTCATGTTTTCCAATCTCGATATTACCGGTTGTTTTGTC
>PFRL01000012.1:1571-6618 GCA_002788555.1 Parcubacteria group bacterium CG_4_9_14_0_2_um_filter_35_11
ATCATTTCCCTGGCAGTAATTTTAGTACCGACAAAAAGTATCACAGCTCCTTCTTTTTTCTTTTGTTGTAAATATTCAATAGCTTTTTGGAGATATTCTTTTGTTTGAAAGATGTCAATAAGCAAAATATTATTTCTTATCCCGTAAATAAAGGGTTCTATTTTGGAATTTTTTTTATCTTTTCGATGTCCAAAATGAAGCCCAGCTTTTAGCATCTTTTCTATCTCTTTATCTTCCACAGCTTCTATTTCTGAAATATTTGTTGTCTCTTCTTTTAAATTGATCTTAGTTTTTTCCATAATAACCAATAATATATCAAAAGGACTTGAACTTGTCAAAAAAAACTGATATGATGCTAATATACTAATCTAATACCAATCTACTAATTGCTAATAAACTATTAGCAATTGGCATAATTAGCATAAAATTTGCAGATTAGTATTATGTTATATGAAAGAGAAAATTCATCCTCAATATTTCAAAAATGCCACCCAGCGCTGCGCTTGTGGAGCAGTTTTTCATATTCCTTCGACCAAAAAGGAAGTAGAAGTTGAGATTTGTTCTCAGTGTCATCCATTTTATACCGGTAAAGCCAAAATAGTTGATGTTGCAGGCCAGGTAGAGAAATTCAAAAAGAGGGTAGCAAAAACAAGAAAGATAAGAGAAAAACCACCTAAAAAAGCGAAGGTAGTTAAAGCTATTAAAAAAGTTAAGGCGCCCAAAAAAAGTAAACCCCATTAGAAAAGGCGGGGTTTTCTAACGGGGGAAATCTATTAAAAAGATATAATGAATCTTGAAGAATTTCAAAAAGAATACGATATTCTCCAAAAAAAGCTCAGTAACCTTAATAAATCTGGGCTTTCTTTAAATAGAAAAGAGTTTGCTCAATCATCGAAACGTTTAGCTTTTTTGCAGGAAGTTATTGAAAAAATAAAGGAAAAAGAAGAAATAGAAAAAAACATTAAAGAAAATGAAGAAATTTTAAAGGAGAGTGATGATGAAGAACTGAAAAAATTAGCCCACCAAGATATTAAGGACCTTAAAAAGAAAAAACAAAACCTAGAGAAAGAGATTGAAGAAATGTTAAACCCAAAAGAAGAATTAATTGATAAAATTTTAATGGAAATTAGGGCGGCAGCTGGAGGCGAGGAAGCAGCTCTTTTTGCTAGAGAACTTTTTGAAATGTACCAGAAATTCGCTAATAAAAGAGGTTGGCAACTAAGTGTTTTTGCATGCCATCCTACCGACCTTAATGGTTTCAAGGAAATCTCTTTTGAAATAAAGGGTAAAAATGCCGTCGACGACCTAAGATACGAAAGTGGAGTTCATCGAGTCCAGAGGATTCCTGTGACAGAAAAATCAGGAAGAATTCACACTTCGACGATTAGCGTCGCCGTTCTCCCTACTCCAAAAGAAAAGGATATAGATATAAAACCACAGGATTTGAGAATAGAAGTCTATCATTCCTCTGGACCGGGAGGCCAGTATGTCAACAAAAGAGAGTCAGCAGTAAGAGTAACTCACCTTCCGACAGGACTGGTGGCGACAAGTCAAAGCGCCAGAACCCAAGTTTCCAACCGAGAAAATGCCCTTAAAATTTTAAATGCTCGACTATACCAGAAACAAAGAAAGGAGGAAGAGAAAAAAATCGGAGCAAAAAGAAAAAGCCAGATTGGTACTGGCGAGCGGGCAGAAAAGATCAGAACCTATAACTTTCCTCAGGACAGAATTACCGACCACCGCGTCAAAAAATCTTGGAAACACATCGAAGAAATTTTAGCAGGGAATTTGGAGAAGATAGTGGGAGCGTTGAAAGCTAAGTTAAGCCAATAAACTTACTAAGTAATTAAGTAAAAAATACAGAGAACTGTTCTCTGTATTTTTATTTTGTATCTATTTTCTATCGAACTGGAATACCGAAACTCTCAATATAGGCCTTAAATTCGGGATTTGAACAATTTAGAGTAAGACCGCCGCATTCCTTTATAAAGTAAGTCCATAACTCTGTATATTCCTTTACATTACTTAAATATGTCCCGGAACGATTATAAGCGAGAATAGCATCATCTTCATTACCATATCTCTTATATGCATTCCCTATATAACTTGCCATTCCTACCATTGCATGATCAAACAAATAAGGATTTGGTTCTTGACCAGGGAAAGCAGCTTTTATTCCACTCTTACAACCGTATATATCCCATTCAAAAGTAGAGGGCATAATCTGGGCAAAGCCCATCGCCCCTGCTTTAGATACTGGTAAGGTCTCAGGTTTACAATAATTAAATCTTCCTCCCGAACCATAAGCCTTACAAAGTCGTGAGGTAATCTGTTCAAAAAACTTTGCTTCTCTTGAATTCATACAATTTTTATACCCTCCGCTACAGCTACTAAGATATGTGCCGTATACACTCTCTGCTCTCAGTATCCCCATAAGAAGCGCTGGTTTCACCCCTGTAATTCTTGAGGCCATATTTACTGTATTGAAAATTCCTGCCCAGGTTAAATCTCCTTCAAACCAAAAGCTGAGATAACTCTGGATTTTTGCCATAGCCTCACCTAGTAAGATCATTTGCTGTTCGAGAGGGGGTTTTACTGCAGCTAATTTCTGAAGAAGATATTCTTGCTGGTCTTGTTTTGCAACTATGCTATATTTTGAGTATTCCTGAACTTTTTTATATTCCGACTTTTCTTCCATGTCTTTTTCCATTGCCACTTTCTCTGTTTCCATCTTATCCTTGGCTTTTTGGATTTCGCTCATTGCCGCCCTTAGTTCTATTTGAATTTTGTCCATCTCCATCAATTTACTACCAAACTCAGATAAAGAATCATAGCCAAGTAAAACCTCGACATAGGAGGTTATGTCGTATTCATAAACTTGACGAAGCGCTTCAGATAAAATCGATTTTTGATGCTCTAAGGCCTGGTCTAGTTCTCTAATTGCTTCTTCTCTTTTTTTAATCTCACTTTCAAGTTGGCTAATTGACAAATTTAAATTAGCAATTTCGTAATTTAAGTACCTAATATCAAGATTAAGTTTTGATAAATACCACTCAGCAGACCTTTCTTTTTTCTCAATATCTTCAACTTGAGATCTAACCTCACTTTCACATTTTGAGACTGTGTTATAAAAAGCTCTAATAACATCATCTGGGCATTTATTAATTTTATCGCTAATCTCTCCTATATTCTTGTTCTCGCAGGTTATATTTTTTGCCTGAGTACAAATATCCTCTGCTAAAACAGCCGGTATCACCGGAACTAATAGCGAAAATATTAATACTATTGGCAAAAATCTTCTCATATACACTTTTTATACTTTTATTTTATCAGGGGAACTGAAATGTTCAAGTATTAAAGTTTACCCAGCAGCATAATGGTATTGTACTACTGGGTTTATTGTTGAGAGTGAACTTTGATGCTCTCTACTATACCAATCCCAATAAAAAGGGACAATAAAGAGGAACCGCCATAGCTCAAAAATGGCAAGGGAATACCAGTAATCGGCAAGAGGCCTATATTCATAGCAATATTAATAAAAACTTCTGCACCAATTAAGATGATAAAACCAGAGACGAGGAGCCGTGAAAAATTGTCCTGGCAAGTTTTTAACATCTTAAAGAGTCGCCAGAAAAATAAAGCGAAAACTAAAAATAGAATTACAATTCCTACCAGTCCAAATATTTCAGAAAAACTGGCAAAGACAAAATCAGTATGAGCTTCTGGCAAAAATCCTAACTTAGCTTGAGTTAAAGGTTCGGAAAACCCTTTTCCAAATAGTCCGCCACTCCCGACAGCAATGATAGCTTGAATTATATGATAACCGCTCCCTGTAGGATCTATATAAGGGTTTAAAAAGGTAGCAAATCTTTCTTTTTGCTCTTTGGTAAATATAAAATTCCAAAGAACCAAAAAAGCTAAAAGTCCTATCCCAAGGATAATTAAAAGATGGTTTCTTTTAATACCGGCTACTAACATTATTGAAAGCCATAACAAAATTAGAATCATTGCCGAACCAAAATCTGGTTGAAAGAAAACTAAAACGGCTGGGAAGAAAGCATAGAAGCCGCTAAGAATGATATGGCGCGCTTGGTAGAGTTCTACATGTCTTTGGGAAAAATATTTGGCGAACAAAAGAACAAAGACAACCTTAACAATTTCTACAGGTTCAAAAGTAAGCTCGCCCAAGGCATACCATGACTTTGTGCCTCTGATAACCGGAGCAAATAAAAAAAGTCCTCCCAGCAAAAGAAGAGAGAGAAAATAAAGAGTGAAAACAAAAAGAGAACTCTCTTTTAAAGCCCTAATATCCAAGAGAGGAAGGAAAATCACTACTAAAAAACTAATTATTAAAAAAATAATTTGTCTTTTGAAAAAAGACCAGTCATTTGAATTCAAAGAGAGACTAACTAAGACAAGCAGTCCGGAAATGGCTAGCAAAATAGCGAATAATAAAAGCCACCAATCAATTTTTTTAAGGTGGAAGAGCATAATTAAATTTTAGCTGGATACTGTCCTTTTTTAATATTTTTTTAATATAAAGAGCGACTAATCACTGCTTGCCAGTCCCCACTGAGCTTTAGTTAGTTGAAAACTTACGTTTTGGCCAACACTTTCAATAGTAATTTCTTCTTTGATGGTTTTTTTCTCTTTAGCCAAAACCTCAATTGCGCCCTCTTTTGAAGCTACAATTTTCCCCTCTTTATCTTTTATCTCAAATATGTACTCTACCTTTTTGGCATTAAACTTGTCATTTGGATTTAGAATATCTGCCGTAACTCTATAAGCAAAGGGTGATTGCCAAGCTTTTTCTTTAGTTTTAAAAACTGCTTGCAAATTTTCGATTTTAAGACTATCAATTTTCCCTATTGGCTTGGGCTTTGCCACTAATAACCAAACAAAACCACCTATTAGCAGCAAAAGGATAAGATAGCCAAAAAGAATATTAATCTGTTTTATTTTTCGACCAAAAGGAGTAAGCATATCAATTAAGTACTTAAGCTGTTAAGCTGGTAAGTGAATAAGTTATAAATTATTGGATAAAATC
>PFRL01000012.1:6637-9069 GCA_002788555.1 Parcubacteria group bacterium CG_4_9_14_0_2_um_filter_35_11
TCAATCTCGAAAGTTTTATATGTCCAGACATCTTTGCCGGTTAACTTCGCTTTTCCAATAACTGTCGTGGGAAGGGTATCAGGTGTAATCTTTACTTGGAAAGCGAAAATTTTTGAGGGAAGATAACTTGAAAGATTTCCTACGCTTAAAACTAGTTCTCGTGTAGTTTCGTTAAAATTAAAATTAGCTCCACTAGGATAAACCTTAACTAAAAATTCTACGTTTTCGGGTAATTTTGTTACGATTTTAACACTTTTTAGCTGGTTACCTAGGTTCTTTATATTAAATACTACCACTAAGGTTGTTTCTTGCCCGCTCTGCAAAGGGAAAGGGCCGGAATTTTCAAAAATATCTTTTATTAAAGAGGGAAGTTTTTCCTTACTATAATAAACCTCTTGAGAGAAAGACGTCTCTGAGGAAATTTTTGTTTGGAAGGATTTTTCAATTCCTCCAAAAGTAATATTCTCAAAAATTTCGCCATTTTGAGGATGGAATGAAGAGGTATAATCTTTAACATCTACCTTAAAACCCACTTCTCCTTCTCCATATGGTCCTAAGAATAACAGATCAGGAAAATCTTTTGGCGAGAATATTATCTTTTTCCCTTCCACTTTTCCTCCGGTTACTTTGATACTCGAAAAATCTAAAACGTTACTTTTAAGTTCAACTTCTAAACTCAAATTCCTGTAAATATCTTCACCGGTATTTTTAAACTCAATAATGTAATTTAGTGTCTCTCCTGGCGAGGCTATATAATCGTAATCTCCATTTATTTTTCGAAAGACATCGAGGGTTGAAGAAATAATTTTGACACTTTTTTCCATACTGGCTAATGGAACAAACTCATACAGTTTTTCATCAAACACCCCAAAATCTGCCCGAAAAAGTTTTTGGTCTCCTACCTCACCTTCAACTTTTCCTGTTAAAGCTACTTGTCCGCCTTCATTCTCGTTTAAAATACCTATGTTAAAGATAACTTTTTGGTCCTGGATTTCTTCTCCTTGAGTTTTTAATGAAGTCCTATTAAACCCTTCTGGCAAAGTGAGACGAACTTGGACGTTTTCAAGGGGAAAAGGAAATGCTGATTGCCATTTAAGGGAGATTGATAATTTTTCCTGAGGATTTACCTTTTTGGGAATATCCATTAAGAAAACAACTGAAGTATCGGAAATTCTTGTAGAAAAAGAGATTCGATTTTCAAACTGAGTAGAAAGACCGGCAGGAGTATAAGTTAAAAAAGCTTTTGCTTCTTTTATCTCTTCTTTTATTCCAAAAATTGTTCCTGAAAAATCTTCTGATATCTCTTGTTGGGGTAAAAGTCCTCCTTCTATCTTTTTTGACTCCCTTTTTTTTACGGAATTATCTTTACTAAAAACTCCCGATGGATATTCGAAATTCAAGCTCAGGTTTTCTAATCTTACTTCACTATTATTTTTAATGGTTACTAGCCAAGTTATTTTTTTGCCAGAAACAATTTCTTCAGGAGCTGAGATTTGGAGGAATATATTTTGCGTGGAAAAGGCGTTTTTAAAAAAGAAAAAATAAAGCGCTAGGAAAATACCACAAACACCTAAAAAACTTACTAAAAAAATAGTGTTTTTTCTAGACCATTTGATATGAATTTCTTTTTTAAGATTCATAGTTAAAAACTGCTAAAAAGGATTCCGATATTGAGTTTTAAGACTTTTAAGGTATCTTGTTTCTCTCTCGCTAATGTTTTTAATGATTTTGTTAAGAGTGTTTTCTTCAATCTTGCTTTCCACTGTCACTTGGGGAGAAAATTTTAAAGCTGTATCTAGATATTTAAAATATAAAAAAACAATTATTGATAAAAGAATAATTAAAATTAAAGAAGTAATTAAAAAAGACTTTTTGATAATTAATGATAAGAGCTTTTCTATTTTTAACTCCATATTGAAAATTTTTTAATTTAATTATTGAGGATTGGCATAGACTTTTATCTCCAAGTTTCCCTCCACTTCTTTTGCCCTAGTCTCTTCACTCTCGGGAAGTTTTAATCCTTTTATAGTAATACTTTTGATTTCTATCAATCTATAAGGAGGCTGCGGAATATTTTCTAGAGCAAAAATAAATCGGAGAAAATTAGGAAAATCAGTCTTGGCAAGGATAGCAAAAGTAAAGTATTCCTTATCTTTCTCAGGGGGAGAAATAGCTTTAATCTCAAATTGGGTATTTTGGGCTTTAGCTGTTTTCTCCAAAGAAGCAATAAAATTAACTAGGTCTCCCAATTTTAAAAATGAATTCTCTACTTTTAAAAGTTTTAGTTTTGTTTTTTCAAATATTTCTTCTTGTTGTCTCAGGATTAGTTCTTTTTGTTGAATTTGAAAAAGTTCTGTTTGGCCGTCAATATATCCTTTTGACAAATTTTCAATTTTATTAACCAAAGGTAAAATTACAAAAAAGAGAAGCAC
>PFRL01000012.1:9114-13078 GCA_002788555.1 Parcubacteria group bacterium CG_4_9_14_0_2_um_filter_35_11
CATCGAAGACATAATTAATGATTTTAAATTTTCAACTTAATAATTTTTAAAATCTCCAAGGATAATTTGGCGAAAACTTATTATTTTTTAATTCTAAATTCAAAAATGAAATTTATATTTTCTGGGGAAATTATATTCTCAAATGGGGATACTATATTTTCAAAGTAAGAAGAGAATTTTAAAGACCGTTCTATTGCCAAAACCTCCTCTCTCTTTTGAGCAAAACCTGTTATAGTTATTTTTAAGTATTCTTTTTGAATCACTTGAGGCGCTTGAGGAGATTCTTCTAATGGTAGTTTTTCTGATTGTTGAGCTTCGGGGCTTGGAGGTTGTTGAATACTAACCGTCTCAGTTGTGGGAGAGATTTCGATACTATTAAGGTAAACTCCTTCAATAGCAGAAATTATTCTAGCTATTTCTTCTATCATTGGTGAAGAATAAATCGACTCTTTTTGAATGCCATAGATTTTATTTATTGTTAAATTTGTTTGAGAAATTTTTTGTTCAAGATTTTGAAATTCCTTAAATAAAGGACTTTCTTTCCGCTTCTCTATTAAATCTTTTTGAGATTCCACTAATATATCAAGATAAAAATAGATAGTAAAAAGGAGGACAAGAAAAACAATGCAAACTAAAAAAAGATTTTTTAAAAATCTATTTACGGAAAAACTTAACTTCTCTAGTTCTAATTCTTCTTTTCCTTGAGGTGGAAGAAGGTTGAAGTTTAACATAAAAAATCTATTAAATTTTACTCTTTTTTAAATTTATCTTCGGAAGCGCCCCTTATGGCTAAGCCTATGGCCGTGGCAAAAGATAAAAACTGTTCTCCAAAAGAATCTCTATCTTTTTTAGAAAAAGCGCATTTTGAAATATTAATTAAGGGATCGCCTAACTCAACTGGTAAATTTAAGGATGAGGATAGAAAATCGCACAGGCCAATAAGATTTGCCTCTCCTCCGCAAAGAATAATTTTTACAACTCTTCCATCGGGAACATATTCTACCCTTCCAAAATCTTTAAAATAATCAATAAAATGTTTAATTTGCTCGGCAAAATCCGTCAGAATAGGAATTAAAGCATCGAAAATTTTATCTTCTTTCATCGCTTTTAATAAACTGAGGCTTGATTCTGACATCTCTTTTTTAGGACCCTTCTCTACTACGGGAACGCGAAAAACTCTCCATTTCTTTCTAATATTTATAAGACCAATTTCTTTTTTAAGCTTTTCGGCCTCATCTATTTTCACTTTTAATTCTCTGGCAATGGCCCTATCCAAGTCTTGTCCAGAGATATTAATATGGGAAGTGAAAAGGATTGTTCCTCCGGAAAAAATTGTAAGTCCTGTGCCGCTTTGTCCCATATCAAGAATAATAACTGGGTGGAGAGAAACAGAATCTTTTACTAAATCTCTTACCACCGCCATTGATTCTATTTCAAATACAATTGGTTGGAGCCCGGCTTTCTTAAAAACGGACATATAAGAATCCACTATTTTTTTAGGAATAACTGCTATGGAGACGGCTTGCTCTTTTGATTCAGAGATTGTTTTTGGTAAATCTTGTCTGGGAAGTACAGGCTCAACTTGCTCCCAGTCAAAATAAACCTCTTCTAATCTTACAGGAAAATTGGGTTCAATCTGCCATTTGATTGTATTTTCAATCTCCTCTTTTTCCAATTTGGGTAGCCGAACGACTTTAATAAAGGCACTATCCTCAGGCAAAGAACAGGCAACATGTTTAGTTTTAATTTTTTCACCTTTTACATTCGTAATTGCTCTTTGAATAATATTTACTACTTCCTTTTCTTTTATAATTTCTCCTTTTTCAATAAATCCTGAGGGAATATCCTCTTTGCCCAGACTCGTTAAAATTAAACTAGAACCTCTCTTTTTAACCTGAGTTATTTTAATAGAAAGATTTGAAAGGTCTATTCCGAACATTAAATTTTTACTGGATAATAAAGCCATATTTTATAATTATAATAAATAAGAACTATTAATTCAAAATTTGTAATCTATAAATTTTTATTACCAGTTTTTAGTTGTAAGTTGTAAGTTGCTTTTTAGTATGTCTCTTCCCAATGTTCTACTGTCACTACCGGAGAATAAATAGGATTTCCTATTGCCTCATTAACAATAGTATTGTCATAAGTAGTAACGCCCGCTGCTACGCTGATTATAGAAATCTTTCTAGCCATCATTCCGCCGGTAATGGTAAGACTTTCAGGTAGGCTCACTAAATCGAGTTTACCAATAGCATAGACAAGTCCTACTATATTAATCTGGGAAGTATATGAGCCCACACTTAGGCTATTTTTCGTCAAAAGACCTGCTGGTTTTCCGGGTGTATGATTGATAGTTATTTTACTATTTCCAGAACGAGACTCGGTTTTACTTTTTGTCCAAGAAAGTTTTTCTCCTATAGTTATACTTCCATCAGCTACGAGGACTCCATTGACAGTTATATCTTGTCCACCTTTTAACTCAATTGGCCCAGTAACATAAGTAATTTCACCTAAAGTTAAATTTTGATTATTCCACATTAAATCTTCAAATTCAGCTGAGGTATAAACTGTTCCAGCAACCTGGGCTTTGCTTTTATAAGAATTTGGGTCAGCAGAATCAAAATCAATCATCGGCATAGAGACAGAGTCGGCCGGACACTTCTCGCAACTTCCTTGACAGACATTTTTTGCGCATCGAGCGGTGGTATTTAAGGTGCTGGCAAGTATAGTAATATTACCTGCCGCTAGAATCTTGCCTTCTAAATCTGGGGTATTAGAATCATCGTAAATATTAATAGTGCTACCATTTCTAATAATAATATTGTTATTACTAAAGAGATTTCCATTATAAACATTCAGAAGGCTTGATCTAATGGCCATATCCTCGCTTGGTCCTCCGGTAAAGACGGCGCTATCCTCAACTGGACTAGGATTTAAGGCTTTAAATACTTTGGTTTTAACTATTCGTTGAGTAGTTTTTCCACTAGGAAGAGTAACTTTGGCTGTAGAAATTATTTCTCCCCTAGCGCAAGAAGAATTGTAAATGGTGACGGTATAAGAGCAGCCCTCGCACAGGATTCCTGTCTTCTCAAAAGAAGCTTGCCAAGTATTGCAATCGGGCTCTGTGACAAATTTATTTTTCCAGGCATCATCTCCGTCGGCGATAGTATCATCATTTTGGAGTTTCCAGATTGCTTCGTTAATTCCTGCTTCTGCCAAATAATAAGTTTTTGCCGCCAAATTATAACTCTTGGACATTTTAAATTCAGTGATAACAAAGGTGACAAAATAAATTCCCAAAAGTAACAATAATGATAAAGCGACCAAAGCCACTAAGGAAATAAAATTTAAAGGTTTAGACTTCTTCTCGGCTGATAAGTAATCTTTAATCATATTTTTCAAAAAGCGAGTTGTTAGTTAATATTAAAGGTTTCTACCAAAAACCTTTGTTTGAAGATTAAGGATTCTGTCTCCTTTTTGTAAAGAAAGGGCAATATTAACCACCGGACTTTGCCAAAATTTTAAACTGCTAACATACTCTCCTATTATCTCCTCTTCTAATAATTGTTGCTCCAGGGTTTGACCAGTTGGAGGCTCGGCATTCCAGGGTACATAGGTATCAGAATCTCCAGAGAAATAATAAGTAAGTGCCTCTCTTTTTACATTAATATCGTCCTTAAAATAATAAATATAATAATAAGAAGTATCTATCTTATAATTTGAAGTGGTATCGGGAGTAGTTTCCCAGTTTCCTTTAATAGTGGCTGTTTTTGAAGTGCCATTATATTCAATAATCTTTTTTATCTGACCAGAGCCAGTGCCCGATATTATTTTTAAAAAAACACCTTTATAATAATCATCTTGGCTGGAAGCTGAAGAGGTTAATATAATTGTATTTTGAGAAGCCCCTTGAGCAACACCTAATTCCAAAATTAAAGGGAGGTGTCCGTCGTGAAATAAA
>PFRL01000046.1:0-1207 GCA_002788555.1 Parcubacteria group bacterium CG_4_9_14_0_2_um_filter_35_11
TTCCCGTAGTCGCCCCCATCATAAATCTTCACACTCAAATCATCTAAGAAAAAATTTACCCAGCCTGCGCCAAGGGAAGGACCGCTGTCTACCTTTATATCATTTATTTTAATACTTGTTGGGAGAAAGATTCTCTCAATACATTCATCGTCACCGGCGCAACTACAATTATTGGGGTCTGATAAATTATAAACTAAATAACCAGCTTCTCCTTCGTTATCCTTATCGGCAATAATATCGAAAAAATCTTCATTTTGTTCAAAATAAACTCCATAACTTGTCGGTGTTGGCTCATTTGGAGATTCTCTACAATCAACCGGCGGTGGAGTTGGCAATTTACTCTGAGCCATAGCCATATTTTGAGTTTTTCTTATCCTCTGAAGGAGAATATGATTAGCATTAGTTAAGTCCCTAAATTTTTCTTGGAATTGGTAATTCAAGAAAAACATTCCAGCCAAAATCAAAATCATAGAGATAGCCACAATGAGTTCAACTATGGAAAAAGAGTCTGGATTAATATTTTTCATTATAATTAATTAAAATTTTTTATATTTATTCTATTAATTCAGCCCGTATTTTATTAATTTTACTCAATTAGCCAAAAATACTGAAGTACCAATTGACAATTTTTTCTCCCCAGAAAAAGGTGATATAGGTAGCCGGAGCCAAAAAAGCCGCCAAAGGAAGTTTGCTTTTCAATGTTTTTTTCTTCAAGGTTATTAATATTAATCCAACAATTGAACCTGAAAAAAAAGCAATAAAAAGGGCTACTAAAATATTAGGAAAAGAGAGAAAAAGACCCATAAAAGTGGCAATCTTTACATCCCCTAACCCCATCCCTTTGCCTTTTGTCACAAATAATATTAAAAGAAAAAAAACTGCTGCTCCGAGCGCACTAAATAATGGATATTGGATGGTAGATAATAGATATTGGATGTTGGATGTTGGATGTTGGATGTTGGATGTGACTTGATAGCAAAGAGCAAAAAAAATAGCCGAGTAAATAATCTCATCGGGAACAATATAGTATTTAACATCGCTTCCAAAAATCACTATTAGACAACAAACAACTAACAACAGACAACAGAGAGTTAGAAAATTTTGTAAGTTGTAAGTTGTAAGTTGTAAGTTGTAAGTATAGATTGTCAAAGGGAATAAAATACCGGTGGCAAGTTCGACCAATGGGTATTGTAAAGAAATAGGTTTT
>PFRL01000046.1:1235-1440 GCA_002788555.1 Parcubacteria group bacterium CG_4_9_14_0_2_um_filter_35_11
AGACAAGGCTCAAAAGAGGTATGAGTTCATACCAGTTAAGTTTTTTTTTGCAATGAGGACAATAAGAACGGCCGGTAATTTTCTCTCTTTTTGGCAAACGATCAATTAAAACATTTAAAAAACTCCCGAGGCAAAGACCAAAGAGAGTAAATATCACATACCCTAGAGAACATAGCATATAAAAATCAAATTTTTATAGTTTTTA
>PFRL01000046.1:1474-12543 GCA_002788555.1 Parcubacteria group bacterium CG_4_9_14_0_2_um_filter_35_11
TAAAAGAACAGCCGCCGCCATAAAAGCCACCATTACTCCCATTATTGCTATTAAAATTGGTTCAATCAATGTCATTAAATTATCAACTGATCTGGTAACCTCATTGTTGTAAAATTCCGTTAATTCCGTCAAAACTTTAGCTAGCTTTCCGCTTTTTTCGCCACTGGAAATCATTTGGGTTAAAGTAGGCGAAATAACCTCGGCCCCTTTAAAAGCATTGGCAATTGTCTCCCCTCTTCTTACATTATCTCGGGCCTTCTTTAAAACCTCTTCGTAGAGCGAGTTACCAATAACTGAAGCCACAGTATCTAATGCCTGGACAATAGGTATCCCTCCTTTAATCAAGGTTCCCAGGTTCTCGGTAAGCCTGGAAATATATATTTGACGAAGAATCTTCCCTATTATCGGCAGTTTTATTTCGATTCTATCTTTAATTATTTTACCTTTGGGAGTTTTAATAAACCTCAGTAAAAAGAAAACTCCTCCTATGAGTGCGATAAATATCACTATAAAGTTTTCGGCAAAAAAATTCGAGACCACCATTATGATTTTTGTAGGCAATGGTAGTTCTGCTCCAAACTCCTCAAACATTGAAAACATCTTGGGCATGACAAAAGTTAACATGATAATCACCACTATAATTAATCCTCCGAAAATAAAGGCAGGATAAGTCATCGCTCCTTTTACCTGGGAAATCAAAGTATAGCTTCTTTCTGTGTGGTCAGCTAAGTATTCAAGAATTTTTCTTAGATTTCCTGCCATCTCCCCAGTTTTTACCATATTTATGTCAAAGGTAGAAAAGGTCTTAGGAGCACGAGCCAGGGCATCAGAAAAAGCCATACCACCATCGACATTGCTAGAAACTTGAGATATTTGGGAAGCGAACAATTGATTTTTTGTTTGCCCAGATAACGTATTTAATGATTCAACTAAAGGAACATCAGCAGCTACCAGGATAGAAAGTTGTCGAAAGAAAAAAACCAACTCTTGGGTTGATACTTTTTGTGGCAAAATTCTTATTTCTTTTTTTAGGCCTTTTTCTACTTCTAACGATTCAAGAGCCGTCACAATTAAATTATGATGCTGAAGAATTCCCAGTGCTGCTTCTTTTTTTGAAGCTTCTACAATTCCTGTCTCTACCGTTCCTTTTAAAGTTCGGGCTTTATAACGAAACTTCATAAGTTGTTATATATTTAAAAAATTATATATTTTTAAAAAAAATTAAGTTAAGGTTTATTCCGCTCTCAATCTTAACCGTAAATCTTTGGGGTCTAGAGAATACTTTAATGCTTCTCCAAAAGTAATTTCTTTTTGTAAAATAAGGTTTTTCAAAGCACTATTTAGGGAGATCATCCCTTCTTGGGAACTGGTGGCAATAACCATATCTAACTCATGGGTTCTCTTTTCACGAATAATGTTGGAAATCGCAGGCGTAGCGGTCATAATTTCACAAGCCGGAATTCTACCGCCTTCAATTCGAGTTAAAAGTCTTTGAGAAATTACTCCTTTCAAAGTGGAGGCTAGTTGAGCTCTGACTTGTTCTTGCTGGTCGGCCGGGAAAATATCAATAATTCTATCAACTGTCTGGGAAGCTGAATTGGTGTGCAAGGTTGAAAAAACTAAATGGCCCGTCTCAGCAGCAGTTAAGGCAATAGCAATCGATTCATAGTCTCTCATTTCTCCTAACATAATAACATCAGGATCCTGGCGTAAAGTAGAGCGCAAAGCTCGGTGAAAACTTACGGTATCGCTTCCTACTTCTCTTTGGTCAACAATTGCCTTATCTTGAATAAAAATATATTCAATAGGGTCCTCGATGGTAATAATATGGTCATTTCTTGCGTGATTTATTTCGTCAATAATAGCGGCTAAGGTTGTTGACTTTCCATGGCCTGCCGGCCCTGTCAGTAATAAAAATCCTTGTTCTAATTTCGCAAATGTATGCAAAAATCGAGGCAGATTTAATTCTTCAATGGTTTTAATCTTGGAATGAATTAATCTTAAAGAGGCGGAGACTACTCCCCTTTGAAAGAAAGTATTTACCCTGAACCTTGCTTTATCTTTATATTCGAAAGAGAAATCTAATTCTTTTTTTTGGAGAAATTTTTCTTTATTTTCTTCACCAAGGATTAAAAAAGCAAGTTCTCTGCTGTCATCTTTATCTAAAAATTTCTCATCTTCTAAAGGAGTTAATTTTCCGTCTACTCGCAAGGTTGGATATCGAGCTACAGAAAAATGAATATCCGACGCTTCAAGCGAGATAGCTTTTTCCAAAATTCTTGCGAGAAAATCACTATAATTCATATTGCTTTACCCCGTTACATATTGCTTTACCCCGTTAGAAGAAACAAAGTTTCTAACGGGGTTTACTAAGTTGAAATTTTCTAAGTAAATTCTTCTTTTAATTCTACACTCTTTAATACTTCTTCCAGGGCAAGTTCTCCTTGTAAGACTTTTAAGATCCCGTCTTGCTTTAGAGTAACTATTCCTTGACGCCTTGCCTCTGCCTCAATTTTCCCTTCCGAGGGAGCGGTGACTACTATTTCTTCTAATTCCCTGGTCATTGTCAGGGCCTCAAATATCCCTAACCTTCCTCGTGTACCTTTGTTAGCGCAGCGAGGACATCCTTTGGGCTTCCAAATATAAAGAGGGTCAGTTATTTTAACTTCTTTCCTATCCTCCGGTAAGAGCTTTTCTATTTCTGTTTTAATAATCTTCTCTTCTTCTTTATTTGTCTTTACTTTCTCTTTGCAATAAGGACAAAGTTTCCTAATTAATCTTTGACTGATAACCACTTTTAAACTCGGGGGAATTAAGAATTTCTCTATGCCCAAATCAATTAGTCGGGGAATAGCCCCGATAGCATTATTAGTGTGAAGAGTAAATAAGACCAAGTGGCCAGTTAAAGCAGCATGAGTAGCAAGGTCGGCTGTTTCTTTGTCTCTTACCTCTCCAACCATAATCACATCGGGGTCTTGTCTTACTACTTGCCTTAAGCCAGAAGCAAATGTGTATCCAATTTCGGGCCTGACGTGAGATTGGTTTACCCCGTCAATCCAATATTCCACAGGGTCTTCAAGAGAGACAATATTTATTTCTTCACTGTTGAGACCTTTTAAAATTGCGTATTGCGAAGTGCTTTTACCAGACCCCGTAGGGCCACAGAAAACTATTGAACCAAAAGGAAGTTTCATTGCTTTTTCTATAATCCTAAGGTTCCTGCCGCGAAATCCCAGTTGAGGTAGGTCTCTTATAGCGTTCTTTGGATCCAGAACCCGAAGAACTACTTTTTCACCCTGGACCGTAGGAAAAGTAGCTACTCTAAAATCGATCCGCCGACCGGAAATTTGAGCACTAAATCGGCCATCCTGAGGCATTCTCGTCTCGTCAATTCGAAGATTAGACATCACTTTAATTCTTGAGACAAATGAGGGCAGAATACTTTTTTCTAAAAAAAGACTGGAATATAAAATTCCATCTACTCTATATCTGATTCGGAGCTGGTTTCCATATGGTTCAACATGGATATCTGAGGCATCTCCCTCAATGGCATGCCGCAAAACTACAGTTACAATCTTAGAAATGGGCGCTTCTTCCTCTAGCCTCTTCTCAATCTCTTTTTGAGGAGTAATACCTACCACTCCTTTTTCTAACTCCCCTAGGGCTCTTTCTACTTCCTTTTTGACTTCTTTTTTGAGGGTGCGGTATTTCTTAAAAGCGGTTAGAAAATCAGAAATAGAAATTACAAAAACCTTAGTCTTAATATGCTTTTGTCTCTCAATAAAATTCAAAGCGGCTTGGGAAGAAAGGTCTTCAGGATTGACCATACCAACTTCAAGAATGTTCTCTTCCTTACCCAGAGGAATCATTCTGTAGCGTTTGGCTGCCTCTTCAGGAATTTCTTCTAAAATTTGGGGAGAAATCTCCTCTTCGTGAATATGGCGAAGGGGTATCTTTAAAAATTCGCTTTTCTCTCGAAAAAGATTTTCTTCGGGTATAATTCTCTGCTCTAAAATTAAATCCTCGAGAATTCTTCCCTCTCTTTCTGATTGGTCTTTTAAATTTGAAATTTGCTCTTCACTAATAAGATTCTTTTTAATAAGATATTGGATAAATTCAGGAGACATATTGGTCTTATTCTATACGAATATGAAATGCTAAAGGAAAAACTTCCTTCGGGCCCAGGGGAGAATAAATCTCTTTTATTCTGCACCGATTTTGAACATAGAAAATTTTATTTTACCGGCGAAAATGGATCTCCCCGACCCACCTTTTCCGAAGGAACTGTAGGAATCTTGGGGAAAGGATTCTCTTTTAGACTTTTGAGGGTTTTGCTAGTAAATATTCCAAGACTTGTTTCAATTTTTTTAAGTTCCTGGATAGTTAATCCTATATCTTGAGGTTCTATTACTATTTCGCTCTCGGGCACCTTTTGAAATATAAAATAGAAAACGATGCCTAAAATCAAAACAGGAATTAAAATATACCAGAGTAAAAAGGGAATTTTAAAAGGCCTCTTTGCTGCTTTTTCTTCCTCGGGAATGAAACTAATTGGCATATAATTTTTATCTTTTTAATATTTTTTACTTTGTTGGTGTTTCTACTTCTGGTGGAGGGGGTGAGGGCGCCTCAACTTTTGGCAAGGCCTGAGTATAGACATCAATCTTTAAAGAAAATGAATAGACAGCTTCTGGTGCTCCTTTTTTCTCTACTTGCAGTGCAATATCTTTTACTTCCATAATATTTAGGTTTGTAGCGATAGCTTCGAGAAAATTTTTCAAAGCCAAATAACTTCCTTTAGCATCGAGGCTCACCGGTAAAATACCGACTCCTTTGTCCGACTTTTCCAGGGGAGAAAAAGAAATATTTTGTATCTTAATCTTGCTTTCGGCTGCTAACGCTTCTAATTGAATTAAGATAAGGGGCAAGTCCGGTTCTGGTAAAAGAAGCTGGTTTATTGTTTTCAGGTTTTTGCTATTTTTTTTATATTTTTCAGAAACTCTCTTAAACTCTGCAAGAGTATTTTCTTTTTCTTCTAAAGTTCTTTTTCCTTTAATTAATTCTCTCTGGTTATTTTTAATCTCAGGTAAAGATAGCCAGATTAAAAAATAAGCAATTAAAACAAAAACGAGAACTAACCCAAGATACAAAAATATTTTAAAGCCTTTAAATTCCATGATAATTTATTTAATTTTATAAGAAAATTTTATTACTTTCTCGCCTAAAGTGAGTTTAAATTGAAATTTAAATAGGTCTTCTACTTTGGAAATTCCGCCAACTTCTACACTTTTAATTTCTGGCGTGGCTCTAAAAATAGAAGTTTGCATGGCTAAGGCTTTATCGTTATCAGATTCGGCAGAAATTATTATAGTATTGTCCTGGGCATTAAAACTAAAACTAGTAATTTGGACTTCGCTGAAAGTTTTCTTTTCCAAAAGATCGAAAATGTTTTTTGCCTTAGTATGAGAATTTAAAACAACCTTAGTTTTCTCTAAAAGGGGTATTTTTTCTCGCATCTCTTTTTCTAATTTTTTATCTTTTTCTTCATCAAGTTTTTGAATCTTTTCCTCCAAGATAGAAATCTGTCCTTTCATTTGAGTGTTATAAATCTTCAGACCAATAAAAATTACCAGTAAAAGTAAAATCGTCCCTATAAAAAACCAAAGGGTCTTATCTTTTTTTATTTCCGAGATAAATTCAGGTTTTGTTTGAGAAGGGATAAAAGATATGGCCATATAAAGAAGACTCTAAAATTTATTTTACATGTTTATTTCAGAAAAGACAAGGTTTTCCTAAATAAATTTAATAAAAAATTTTCAAACAAAATTTCTATTTCTTCTCTAAAAATTCCCTTAGGGCCAGGCCTACAGCAACAGAAAAGGAAGGACCTATAGCTTCAAGAGTCTCATGTAAAACTGGGGGATAAAGAATTTCGGAAAAGGGATTGGCTCTTTCAACTTTTATTGCCAGTCTTGAGGTAAAATAATCAGTTAGTCCTGGCATATTAGCAACACCTCCCGACAAAATAATTTTTTGAATCTTCTTTTGAGGATTTTTGGAAAGGTAGGCATTAATCCCTTCTTCAACACCAAAAATAATTTTATCGATAACTGGAACTAAGATGGGAGTTACCAGAGTATCTGTCTCTTTTAAGAGACCTTTTGTCTTTCGAATCTCTTCGGCTCTTTCAAAAGAGATATTCATCCTTTTCGATAAAGCGTTGGTTAAATCAAAACTTGAAACATCTAAGTTATGGCAAAGGCGCACAAAGTCATTATCTACAATAGTAATATTAGTAGTCCTCCCTCCGATATTTACAATTAATATCGGTCCGCCTTCTCGAGCCAGGGCCCTTGCCTCTGCAAAGCTCTCAATCTCAAGGGATTTTAAATTACATCCCAAAATTTTGGCAATTTTTATGTATTTTTCAATAATATCTTTGGGCACAGCGACAAGTAATACCTGAATTTTGTTTTCAAGGAGCGCTTCTCTTTCTTCGATTATTACCCAGTTTAAAACCACCTCTTCAATGGGGACGGGAATATATTGATAAGCTTGAAATCTTATCGCTGCGGGAATTTCTTTTGGTTCCATTAAAGGAAGTTCTATTAAAGTAAAGAAACTTGAGAAGACCGGAAGAGAAAGAACAAGATCTTTAGTTTTAATTTTTGCTTCTCTGATAATCTCCTTTATGATAGTGGCTATCCCCTCTTCAAAAAAAGAAACAAAACCACTTTCTACTGGAAGCAATTCTCTCTTAGAGGAAGGAGGAATATATTCTCCATAATTTTTCAGTTTTATCCTTCCTTTCTCTTGCTGGAGTTCTACTATTTTTATTGAGGTAGTGCCAATATCAATTCCCAAGACCGATGGCATTCCAAATCCAAATACCATATAAAATTATTTAAAAAGTTTATAAGTATTATATCAAATTATTATATATTTTCAAATTTTTTAAAGGTGGCCTTACAGGTTATCTGAAATATATTTGTCCCCTGCCGTCTTTTTGAATTCCCCTAAGATCAATATATTCTAAGTTTTCCTTTTCGCTTTTGGAAATTGCCGTTTGAAAAGCATTAAGCAAGATTTCGATCTGGGTTTTAAAACTATCATTTTTTGAAAAAAAGAGTGTAAAACCATTTTTCGTTTTAATTTCTAATTCATATGGTAAAACATACACTTTTTCAATAAAAACTCTCAATTTTTTGAGTTCTTTTTCTAAGAAAATAAAATTTTTTATTGTTTCTTCCTTCATGACTACATTACCAATCTTTATTTTTTCAAGATTTGCTATTAAAAATTTGGGTAGGTTTTTTTCCTTAGTTGCCTTTTCAAAAATACTGCCATCGGACGCTAATAAAAAACAATCGTCCAATCTTTTTTGATAGCAAACTAAGCCTACTGCTCTCTTCTCTACAATACTAATAATTATCTTATTAGGAAATTCTTTTCGAATTTTAATATTCTCGATCTTGGGAAAAGACTGACGAATTTTTTGGCTAAGATTTGAAGCATTGACGAGAAAGAAATTAAGATTTTCTCCTATAATATTTTGAACACCATTAGATAACTTTGCTTCTCCAGTAATTTTTACTTCTTTAATCTTAAAATATGGTGTTCTAAAAATAAGCCAACAGAAGCTCAAAAATAATAATAACACTAAAGCAAAATTCCAAAACCAACGTTTTTTATAAAATCTTTCTTTTCTTTTGGATTTTCGAGTATGGGATAGATATTTTTTCCTCTTCATAATTAATATTATAATCTCCTTTTGTATCGTCTAAATGTTTCTATAATCCAGTTTCGGAAGTAGCGATGGGAGAGAGGAAAATCTTGAGTTTTAATATATTCTCTTTTTTCTCCCCCAAAACCTTTTTTAAAAAGAGTCAAACCATGCCAAGGATGGTGACGATTTTCTTTCGGGGCTATTCCCCAAAAATTATAAAGGACACATCCCTTTTTTTTGGCTTCTTTTATAATTTCCCACTGCAAGAGATATGAGGCGGGAATCTTGGGAAATAAGTTTAGAGAAGCTCCTTGATGATAAAAAGCAATTTTTTGCCAAAAAATAATCATAGCGCTAGATAAAATTTTGTCTTTCCATTGGGCGAAAAAAAGCAGCACATTGTCAGGTAAAAAACTTTCAAATTCTTTTTTCAAAAAATCATAAGAAAAAGGAATAAAGTGGTGACGACTCACTGTTGCTTGGTAAAGCTCACAGAATAATTTTACATTTTTAAGATCATTTGAAAAATAAATTTTCACTCCTTCTTTTTGGGATCTTTTTATAAGATTACGAGTGGTTTTTCGCATCTTCTTTAAAATTTCATTCTCTGGGAAGGTAATATCAAGTTGCCAAGTTACCTCAGGGTGAATATGAATGGGGGCTGGCCTAAAACCTAATTCTTGAAAGATTTCTATATTCTCTTTGTTTTTTTCCCACAAGGGTGCAATTCTAATAAAAGCGACCTTTTCGTCTTTAGCAATCTTTTTCAGTCTTTCTAAAAGAAGTTCCAGGACTTTTTTTCTGTCGTTCATTAATAGTTCTTTAACAAGGGGCCCGTGAGGAATAAACAAAAAATTTCCTCTCCTAGCTGTTATCTTTATCACTAAAGTCGCACCTATTTGGTGGCTACTATTGAATATTCCCAACCTCCATATTTTTTCCCCTATTTTTGCTTGAAATTCTCCCCAGTTCCACGATTGTAAAAAAGTTTTTTCTCTGATTTTAAGCAAGAAATCTTCCCAAATTTTTTTATCACTTATTTCTCGAATTTCCATAAGTATAAAGCCCCACCTTTTCTAACGGGGTGAAGTTTATCTTATAAATCTAGATAATATATTTATTATTTTTTGGGCATCGTTCTTGGATATATTAATATTGGTGGGTAAGTTCAAAATTGTCTGGGCGACCCCTTCTGCCCGAGGACATTTTCCTCTAATATAATTCATTTTTTGAAGATCTGTATCGGGAGGAACAACTGGTAAAGTGTGCCAACCGTCATCTACAAAAATGTTTTCTTTTTTTAATTTTTGGCGAATCTCTTTCGCCCCGTTTAGAAATCCCTGATTTCTAACGGGGTAAACATTTTTAACAAATATTGGATAGCGCATATAAATTGGCTCTGTATCTTTATTCGCACAAATTCGCACTTTCATCCATGAAAATTCGCGATTATATATTTTAGCAATCTCTTTTCTGTGTCTATTAAATCTCTCTAATTTTTTAAATTGATTTAGGGCCAGAGCCGCCAGAGCATTTGGCATTTTTTGGGGGAAATAAAAGGGCTTTTTTCCTTCTTTTTCCTCTTGATAAACCGAGGGAGATAAAATTTTAAACTTTTGTTTTAGATACAAAATACCTTTGCCAATGTTCAAGCAAGAATAAATTGGCAAACACCAGGCAAATGAAATTGGATGTAAAAGTTGCTGGAAAATCCAAGAATTTGAAGGATAATCTATTTTTTTGCGAAACTCTTTTATTTTTTGAGCTAATTTGTCATTATTGGTTACGACCATTCCGCCAAATACAGAAGAAATTATTTTATCGCGACCAAAAGAAAAAAAAGCGGCGTCACCAAATGTTCCCGCCTTCGCTGAAGCTTCGGCGGGCAGGCCGCCTTTTTTACTTTTATATTCAGCTCCTAAAGAATGGGCGCAATCTTCAATTAAAAAAAGATTGTATTTTTGACATATATTTTTAATTTCTTCGATTTTGGCCGGATAGCCAAAGGTGTGTTGAATAATTACCGCTTTGATTTTTGAGGCTTGCCCTGAGCTTGTCGAATGGGCAATTTTTCTTTCCAGGTCTTTGGGATCTAAATTCAAGCTCTCATCAATATCTACAAAAACTGGATTTAATTTTTGCCACAAGATTGGATTAACAGCAGCATTGCAAGTGAATGCCTGAAGTAAAACTTCTTCCTGCTTACTAATATCCAAGGATTTTAAAATTGCCAATAAGGAAGAACGACCACTGTTAAAAGAGAAGGCGTATTTCACTTGTAAATATTCCTTAAATTTCTCTTCTAATTTTTGGATCTCTCCCCCTTTTTGCCATCGCCAAGGCTGAAATAAAATTCTCCAGGCCAGTTTAATATCGTCTGGCTCGGTATTGGGAGAAAAAGATATAGAAATTGGTCGAAAAGGATTCATAGAATTTTACATCCTTTGGTTGCGAAATTAGTACTTTCGATGCGAAATTTTATAGAAATTTGTAGAAATTAAAACAATGAATTTCTACGAGTTTCGTGAACGAAGCGAACTAATTTCAATGAATTCCAATAAAATCTTTGATTTTATTCGGAACTCTTCCTTCGATTAAAATTACATTTCCTGGGGATAAATAAGGCCGAAGTTCTTTTGAAATCTCTCCTGGGTTGTTAGAAAATAAAATCTTGTCTTTGAGCATTTTTGATTCCATCGCTCCAATTTTTATCTCTTCAAAATAAAAAGGGGTAGTAATTATTGCTAAATCAAAATTTTTACCTATCATTCTTCCGATGCTTTTGTGAATTGCTGGCGCCGATTTACCAAGCTCAATAAGACAAGGCATCAAGACTATCTTTTTGCCATTTTTATATGTTTTTAAATAGTCAATTGCGGAAAAAGTTCCATCAGGATTTTGACTATAACTATCATCTATTATTGTAACATTATTTTTACCTCCTTTTTTTCTAAGTGACGTCTCGGAGGGTTTGATATCTGGCGCTATTTTTTTAATAGTGTTAAGACTAACTCCCAAATAAAGAGCACAGGTTATTGCCCCTAAAAAATTTTCAATATTATATCTTCCCAAAAGGTTTAATCTAATTCTCTCGTCTCCCTTAAAAGTTTTTATTAAAAAATCAATAAAATCTGGCGTCTCATTAATATCTTGAGCCAAGGTATCAGGTTTTTGGTCTCGAGGTTCGCTTTGTGGCGCTGAAGATACAAAATAAATAAATTTTTTTATAGTAGTTCTTTGAGCTAACTTTTGACACTCCTCATTTGTGCTATTAAAAATAGCAAGTCCATCTTTTGGTAAAGAACTAATCAATTCATATTTGGTATTTATAATATTTCTTAAA
>PFRL01000031.1:0-6027 GCA_002788555.1 Parcubacteria group bacterium CG_4_9_14_0_2_um_filter_35_11
ATGGAATAAATTGTGGGGACGCAATGTTTGCTCTTTCTTTTGGTATTCTAAAAAAAGGCGAGAGAGTTTTGGGGAAAGAAAATACCCTTTTTCTTTTAAGAAGCTTATCAGAAACCCTGCTAGGGTTAGCCGAAGGTCAAAATTTGGAATTCGATTTTAGAAAGAAAAAAAAGAATATTGAATTTGCAGATTATATGAAAATGGTTAAGAAAAAAACTGCTCTTTTACCAAAATTTGGAGTGATAGGAATAGCAAAAATAGGAAGTGTCCCAAAAAAAGAAATAGAGGCATTAGGAGATTTTTGTGATAATATTTTTCCTGCCTTCCAAATTAGGGATGATATTCTAAATTTAGTTGGTAAAAAGGAGTATGGTAAGGAGATAGGAGGCGATATCAAAGAGGGGAAAAGAACGATTCCCCTTTGGCACCTTTTGAAAAATGTTTCTCAAAAAGAAAGAAAAGAGGTTTCCAAAATTATTTTAAAAGGCAGAGAGAAAATTACCAAAGAAGAAGTAAAATATGTAATAAGATTGATGAAGGAAAATGGCTCTATAGAATTTGCTCTTTCCCTAAGTGAAAAATTGGTTAAAAAAGCTAAAAAAGCTCTTTTTTGTCTCCCAAGCCATCCCCAAAAGAAAATTTTAGAAGAGCTTTCTGATTGGCTATCAAAAGAGAGAATTTACTAATATCTAACATCTATTATCTAATATCTAACACTATGTCTTTAATTGATTCTCTTATTTTGAGAGGTTATCTTAAAACTCCTTCTGTAATCGAAGCTTTTCGGAAAATAAAGAGGGCTGATTTTTTACCCTCGCACCTGAAGTCTCTTTCGGACATAGACGAAGCCTTACCTATAGGAGAAGGACAAACGATTTCTCAACCAGCGGTGGTAGCTTTTATGATAGAACTTTTAGAGCCCAAAAAGGGTGAAAAGATTTTAGATGTGGGTTCAGGTTCGGGATGGACAACGGCCCTCCTGGCTCAAATTGTGGGAGAGAAAGGAAAAGTTTTTGGAATTGAACTGATTCCATCTTTAGCAGAATTTGGTAAAGAGAATATTAAAAGATATAATTTTATCGAGAATGGAATTGTTAAAATTTTATGCCAAGATGGCTCAAAAGGCCTCCCAGAAGAAGCGCCTTTTGACAAAATTTTAGTTTCAGCTTCAGCAGAAGATGTTTCTCAAGCTTTTCGAGAACAATTAAAAAAAGGAGGGAAATTAGTAATCCCAATTTCTACTAGTATCTGGCTATTTAAGAAAAAAGAAAAAGATGTTTTTGAAGAAAAAGAATACCCAGGGTTTGTATTTGTCCCGTTAATAAGCTGAAATAACTAAATTATGAGAAAAGAGTCACTCATTATTTTTACCCCGTTTTTAGTTTTAATCTTTTTATACGGTTATCTTGTTGAGCCTTATAGTCCGGAATTGGTTCAAAAAACTCTGTCTTACCAAGATTTACCTTATAGTTTGGATAATTTAAAAATCATTGACCTTTCAGATTTTCATTGTCGGGGTTTTACTCTCAGAGAAAGAAAATTAGTTGAGACAATTGAAAGAGAAAAACCAGATTTCGTATTTTTTACTGGCGATTTTTTAGAGAGAGACCAATGGCTCTCTTCTTGTGAGAACCTTATCTGGCAAATTTTTCAAAAAAACCAAAATTTTTTTGGGGTTTTTGGCAATCATGACCACCAAATAAACACCCCAATCCAAAAGTTAGAAGAAGATTTTGAAGAAAGAGGGATTACCATTCTCATAAATGAGTCACAAGAATTAAAATTTAAAGGGAATAGTTTCTATTTAATTGGTGTCGATGACCCCTATCTTCATTATGATAACCTCAAACTTGCTTTAAAAGACGTCAAAGAGGATAAATTTAAAATACTTCTTTCCCATTCGCCGGCAATCTTTCTTGAAAATCAGAAATTAATTCAGGACAATACAATTAATCTTATATTATCCGGACATACTCACGGAGGACAGGTTAATATTCCCTTTTTTACTAATTTTTTTATCTCTCTTTGGCTTGGAGGAAAATATACCGCTGGCCTTTTTAAAGAAAATGGAACTTTTATTTATGTGAATAGGGGCATTGGCACTTTTAATCTTTTCCCCGTAAGATTAAACTGTCCTCCCGAAATTACTTTAATTACTCTTAAAAGAAGATGAAAAAACAAATAATCATTGCTGTCTTTTGTTTACTACTTATTATTCTTTGTTTTGCCGGAGTTTATTTTTTTATCCAAAGTGAAGTTAAAAAACCTTTCAGCCAAGATGATAAGGATGTGGTTTTTGAAGTAAGAGAAGGCGAAGGGATAAAGGAGATAGCCAAAAATCTCAAAGACTCTAGCCTTATAAAAAATGATTTTTATTTTTTAATTTGGATTTTAAAAGAAGGAAAAGCAAAAAAAATTTTAGTTGCCAATTACTGCCTTTCTCCGAAAATGAATGTTGTAGAGATTATTGAAAAATTCACAAAAGAAGGGGGAGGTATTCCTTCGATTGTAAAACTTACTTTTCCCGAAGGTTGGAGAATTTCCCAAATGGAAGAGAGGCTCCAAAATAAAGGCTTAATTGATTTTGGCGACATTTTAAAATTTAAGATAAAAGAATTCAAAAAAGAGACTGCTTTTTTAAATGATGCACCAGAAGAAGTCTCTTTTGAAGGCTATTTGTTTCCTGACACTTATTTTTTCTATTGTCCTTCACCCCAAATTGTCTGTAAAGAGGGGAGAGGCGAAATTCTAAAATGTAAAAAAGGTGACCCAAGAGCAATCATTGAGAAATTTTTAGCAAATTTTAATGAAAAATTAACCTCCGATTTAAGAAGTGAGATAAAAAAACAAAATAAGAGTATTTTTGAGATTATTACTATGGCTTCTCTAATTGAAAAAGAGGTAAGAGATTTTGATGATAAAAGATTGGTTTCGGGGATTTTATGGAAAAGACGAGAACATAATATTCCTTTACAGGTTGATGCCACCATAGCTTTTCTTACAGGTCAAAAGACAACTAAAATTTCCTTAGAGGACCTTCAAATAGATTCTCCCTATAATACTTATAAGTACCAGGGTTTACCTCTTGGCCCTATCTGCAATCCAGGCTTTCAAAGCATTTTGGCTGCCTTATATCCTAAAGAAAGTGATTATTGGTATTATTTATCAACAACCGAGGGCGACACCATCTTCAGTAAAACTTTAGAAGAACATAATCTTGCCAAGACAAAATATTTTAAATAAAATAAATTAATTTCGGTAGAGCAACGGGTGTAATAAAAAGACAACCCATTGAGGAAGGAGGACGGGGAAACAGACGGGTTCCCCGAGAAGGAAAACAGCGAGCAAAGCGAGCGTTAGAAACCGTGGGTTGGGGCCCGTTCCGAGCGAAGTGAGGAATGGGAGGGTGGCGGGCGGGTCGTAGTCTAAAGAGCCTGCTTTTAGCAGGCGAAAAACTTGAACAACTACTATGGAAAAACTGGCTACTAAAGAAGAGATAAAAATTGAGAGTCCAAAAATTATAATAAAAAGGGAAGTTGTTTTTTTAATTGCTTTTAAGGATTTCAGAGACCAAGAGTATTTTGTCCCAAAAGAGATTTTAGAGAAAGGTGGAATTAAAGTTAAAACTGCCTCCACACGCAAAGGTCAAGCCATTGGGGCCGATGGAGGGGATACTAATATAGATTTAACATTAGAAGAAATTAATCTGACTGATTTTGATGGGATAGTTTTTGTAGGAGGTCCGGGGTGCTTAGAATACCTCGACAATGAAAAATCTTATAAGATTGCCAAAGAGACAGTAGTAGAAAATAAGATTTTAGCCGCTATTTGCATTTCGCCAATAATTTTAGCCAAAGCAGGAGTCCTAGACGATAGAAAAGCTACTGTTTGGACAAGTGCCCTGGAAAGGGGTCCTGTTAAAATCTTAGAAGAAAATGGAGCAGAATTTATTAATGAGAAGATAATTCAAGATGGGAATATCATAACGGCAGATGGTCCTGCAGCGGCTGAGGAATTTGGAAAGAAGATTTTAGAAAACCTAACTTAAAATGAGGAAGATCTTTTTTTTCTTATTTTTGGTTTTAATCTTCGGAGGTTTTATTACCTCCGTTTTTCTTTTACCAGGCAAAGATTTTAGATTTAAGCATAAAGGAGAACTCATCTCATTTTTTAAACCTCGCCCAACAGAAAGAGAAATAAACTTAATTGCTGTTGGCGATATTATGCTTTCTCGAAATGTTGATAAAAAGATGGAAGAACATAAAGATTATAGATACCCATTTTTTAAAACGGCTCAATTTTTAAAATTAGCTGATATTACTTTTGGAAACTTGGAATGTCCGATTATTGCCGGAAGAGATATTCAAACTGGCCAGATGATTTTTCGAGCCGACCCACAGGCTGTCGAGGGCTTAAAATATGCCGGTTTTGATGTTTTGTCTTTAGCTAATAACCATTTCCCCAACTTTGGTGAGAAAGGGATAAAGGACACTTTTTTGTATTTAAGTGAGGCTAAGATTAGTTATATCGGGGCAGGAAATAATGAGGAAGAAGCTCATCGGCCAAAAGTTTTTGAAATTAAAGGAATAAAAATCGCATTTTTAGCTTATAATGATAGTGATGTAGTACCTCTATCTTATGAGGCCATAAAAGACCATCCCGGGACAGCATTTATGAAAAAAGGAAAAATGCAAGAAGATGTGAAGAAAACCAAAGTAATTTCTGATTACCTTATTGTTTCGATGCATTCTGGGACAGAGTATGCCAAAGCTCCAAATCAGCGCCAAATTAATTTTGCTCACGAAGCTATTGACGCTGGAGCCGATTTGGTAATTGGTCATCATCCCCATGTCATTCAGGGTGCGGAAGAATATAAAGGGAAATACATTATTTATAGTCTTGGTAATTTTGTTTTTGACCAGATGTGGTCCAAGGCCACCCGAGAGGGCTTGGTTACTAAGATTAAAATAAAATTTAAAGAGGGAGAAAATCCCAAAATCGAGACAAAATTTTATAAAGTTTTAATAGAAGATTTTAGTCAGCCAAGAATTTTAGGAGAATATACTCTTTAATATAGGGGCTTGATACCGCACCAATTTTGTAAAACAACTGTTCTGCGGCACACGAGAGCCGGATAGGCTCAAGTCCTGCTTTGCAGGACTACACTTCATTAAGTGTGCCGCCAGAGTATAGCACTGCCTTACCATATTATTTTTAAAGGATAACTAATTCTCTGGTAAAATTGGTGCGGGGTTGACAAAATATTTAAAATGATTAAACTATAAAATATCTTGCCGCAGAAATTGGGTTTTTGGCAAGTCAATAATTTACCAAAGATAAATCCCAATGAGGCATACCTAAAACCTAACAAGCTAATTAGCTAAAAAGCTAATTTATGTCTGCGGCAATAACGCCGCCTATTTTGTTATTAGTAATTCGATAAAATTCGTAATTCGTAGAACATATGTTAACCAAAGAGGAAAAAAGACAATTTGTTAAAGAGCTAATAAAAAAAATTAAAAGAAATAAATTAGTAGTATTTTGCAATTTCGAAAGGATATCTTCCGGAAGACAAAGAGAACTTAAAAAAGAATTTCAGAAGATGGGAGGAGAAATTTTTGTGGCAAAGAGAAGATTATTGCAGAAAGCTCTTGAGAAAGAGAGCATTCAATTCCCAGAGATTACTGGTCCGACAATAATCGGCCTTACTCCAGAGGAGATTTTGCCCACCAAAATTTTGAAGTTTTTCCCCAAAAAGAAAGAGAAACTTGAGTTCATCGGAGGTATATTAAAAGAAGAAGGGAGATATACTGTTTTAGCTAAAGAAGAATTGAAAGAGTTAGCCATACTTCCAACAAAAGAAGAGCTTTTATCTAATATTACAAGAGTTTTACAAGCTCCGATTTATAATTTCTATTCAGTATTAAATGGGAATATTAAAAAACTAGGGTATATTCTCGCGAATATCCGCGGATAGTAAAGGTCACAAAATTAACCTACTACTAATTTACGAATATTTACTAATAT
>PFRL01000031.1:6044-12545 GCA_002788555.1 Parcubacteria group bacterium CG_4_9_14_0_2_um_filter_35_11
TTGTTGATTAGTATATTTGTATTAATTTGTAAATTCGTAGATTTGTAAATTTGTAGAAACAATATGGCCGAAGAAAAAAAATCGAAAACTGAAGAGAAGAAAATCGAAATTCCAGAGAATTTAAAAAACCTTGTAAAGGAAATAGAGGAATTAAAAGTAAAAGACTTGGCTAAGCTCGTGAAAATATTGGAAGAGAAATTTGGTGTTTTGCCTCAGGCTTCGATAGTGGCAGCTGCCGTTGCTCCTGGTGCAGCTACCCCAGAAGCTGTTGAGGAGAAAACCGAATTTAATATTGAACTAAAAAGCCCGGGTGCTTCCAAGATTCAAGTGATAAAGATAGTAAAAGAGATTACTGGCAAGGGACTGAAAGAATCAAAAGGAATAGTAGATGCCACTGAAAAATCTCCAAAAGTTCTGAAAGAAAATGTTAAAAAAGAAGAGGCAGAAGAGATAAAAAAGAAATTAGAAGGAGTGGGCGCAACTGTAGAAATTAAATAAACCCCGTTAGAAATTTTGTGGTTTCAAGATAGATATAACTCCCTTTTCTCTGAAATTTCTAACGGGATAAAGATTTTCTTCTGTTAACTTATCAGACGAGCTTTTTGAAAGCTCGTCTTGATTTTATAAAGAGATTATTTTATTCTAAAGATGGAACCTTACAACATTTAAAATAAATGGAGAGGAGGGAAGATGAGCAAGAAAATAGATGAAATTGAAGTCGATAAAAATATAGGAGATAGAGTTCTATCTTCGATGGAACAGATAGCAGATCTCGTAAAAAAATCGGTTGCAAGAGTCAGAGAAGAAAAAATACAAGAGAAAATTAGAATGATGGTACAGATGATTATTAATATCTACGGGACTGAACACAGGATTTTTACAGTAGGAGAGGGGAGATCAGGCTTTGTGGCAAAGGCATTTGCTATGAGATTAATGCATGTTGGATTTAATGCTTTTGTGATTGGAGAGACAACAACGCCAGGAGTAGAGCCAGGCGATATAGTTATAGCTATATCCGGAAGCGGTACTACCCAACCTGTCATCACTGTTTGCCAAATTATCATAGGGGAAGAAGTAAAAGCAAAATTAATAGCTATCACATCCAAGAAAGAGTCTACTTTAGCAAGGATTGCCGATCTCGTGATTGATTTACCTGGACGGAAAGGCATTATATCAGCTAGTGATTACATCGAGAGAATTCTAACAAGAAGTTTTCCGCAAGTTCCGCTGGGAACAGTTTTCGAAACAAATGCAATGACATTCTGTGACAGTGTTGTTGGCGAGCTAATGAACCTCACAAAAACCACCGAAGAGAAAATGCAAAGCCAACATGCTAAAAATCAGAAGCCAGACGAAAATCCATAAACTAAAAAGAGAAGAGTAATTGATTCTTCTCTTTTCTTTTATCTAAATAATCAAAATAGGATAGATAAATTTTTTATAAATCTATTTTAAAAACTTTATTTTCAGAGAGAAGATAAATAGTTTTATCTCCGCTAGTCACCCAGATATCTTTTAAGTCTTTGAACTCTTTGCTTTGATATTCAGCGATTATTTTGCCTTTTTTATCTAAAATGATTACTCTTTTTTCAGCAGGTTCAATCAGATAGAGGTATTGATTATCTTTTGAAGTGAATATTTTTGTTACTCCCTTTATTTTAGGATAGGTTTCTGGTGGAGAGATTTTTTCTTTTAAAGTGCCAGCAGAAAATTTTTTAATCTCTCCGCTGGGAGAGGCCAAATAAACACTTCCATCAATAGCAATCGACACCGCTCCTTTTGCGGCGCCTCTTTCTTCAAGCCACAAATTGGGTGAGGAAATTTTATCTTGACTGACACTATACTTAATAATCTCACCTTTATCTTTGTCAAAAATATAAAAATAGTTCAGAAAATTATCTAATTCCCAGACCGAAATTTCTTCGTAAGGAAAATCGATAGGAAGGATTTTTTCTTTTTCAGTTATCACCACGGAGGTAGGAGCAATGAGAAAAAATGGTTTTTTGTTTAAGACGGTTCCGCCAAGGACCTTTTCACGCTGTTCAGTAAAAAATCCTTTTTTCTCTGAAATATTCCATTGATAAACTAACAAAGAATCCGGTGAGAAAAGATAGATATTGTCTTTGGCAAATAAAATTCCTTGGGGAGAGAATTTTTCTAATCCTTCTTTGATTTCAAAAAGCGGTTGAATTCCAGAAAGGACTTTTCTTTCCAAAATTTTATTAATGTTGTCTTCGATGTCTTTTCTTAAATTGTCGATTTCTCCCTTCAATGACCCAGGATTTTCGATAGAATTTAAAAGCTCCAAGCTTTCTACAAAATAAGATATTGCCTTTTCTTTATCCCCATAAATCAAGGAATTTTCTCCTTCCCGGGTCTTTTGCTCTATTGTTTTTATTATCTCACCCAAGACGGCATTTTCTATGTTCTTTTTATGTTGATAAAAACCGAACCCTATTAAAATTAAAATTAAAAGCAGGGCACCACCAAACAGTATCTTTCTTTTCTCCCTCTCTTTCTTGAGAGCTATAAAATCAAATTTTGGTTTTCCAGGAAGAGAAGCTTTTTCAACAGTTATCCTGGGGAAAGGAAACTCTTCTTTTTTGGGTTGAGTGGGTTTAGATAGGGACGAAATTTTTGAAGAAAAAGCACTGATTTTCTTTCGCGCTAAATTATAAATCTGATTAAGCTTTTCATAGGGTTTATTAAGGCCTTCTTTTATCTTGCCTTTGAAGGAAGGGAAGAATTTTTCTCTTTTGGAAAAAGAAAATTTTGGTAATGTTTCCAAAAAACCCTTCTTTTCTTTTTCTCTGGATATTCTTTCAATTACTCCTGCCTCTTTCCCAGTCTCTACAATTAAAGCCGTCCCGCTGTCTTCACTTTCTATTATTTTAGAGATTTTTTTCTCTTCGATTGGAAATAAATCCTTACCAAACTTCAAGAGTTTCTCTTTGGAAAAAATATTCGAGGTGGAGAAAATTAAAACATCGTCTTTTTTTATTGCGCCTTGTAGTATAGTTGAAAAAGGAAAAAGGACGTCCTTTTCTAAAATAAGATTTTTAACAATATCGATAAACTCTTCTCCCCTTACGATAAAAGCCCTCATTTTACCAAGGAGGGTGAAATAAATTCTTTTTTGGCTTACCGCTGCCACCAAAAAATCAAGATTCCCCAGCCAGTTAATTCTTTCTTCGTTTTCTTTTAATAGCTTATTCCCTTCTTTAAGAGCTGATTCTGTCGCCACCTCCATGGAGCGGTGATAGTTACTGTAGTATTCTCTTTTAATCCTTGAAGCCAAAAGATTAATTAAATAAAATGAAGTTTCGGAGACGTTCCTAATTCTCCCAATCATAAAAAGATGACCCAGCCTTTCTTCTTCCACATTAGATGGCTCGTAGACAAAGCTTTCACAATATACTGTCGGTTCTTTGACGTCAAAAATCAATTCTTTTATTCTCATAAAGTAAAAAATTTAATTCCCCCCAATTTTTTTTACTGTAGTTTATATCTTATCTCATTTTCCCATCTTTGACAATATTTCCAAAATTTTGCTAAAATGTGATATATGCCTAAAGAACTTGAAGCACTATTTAACTCTAAAGTACGCCCAAAAATTTTAAAACTTTTTTTTCAAAATGAAAAGGCACTTTTTAGTTTAAAAGAGATAGCCAAACGGTGCCAAATCCCCAAAAAAATTACCAAAAAAGAGTTAGAGCGTTTAAGGAAAATTAAACTTTTTCAAGTCAAGATTCAAAAAAGAAAAAGATTTTATAGTTTAAATCCCAAATTTCTCTTTTTAAGCGAGATTCGGGCAATGATTTTCAGGATGTTCCCTCTATACCTTGCTGATTTAAAGTCTTTTTTTAGAAAAGATAAGAAAATAAAATTGTTAGTAGCTTCAGGGATATTTTTACAGGAAAAAAAATCTCCGGCTGACCTTCTGTTTGTAGAAGACAAAATTAAAAAATCGAGAATCTCCCGCAAAATTAAAAAACTAGAGAGTGAGATTGGAAAAGATATTAAATGGACTTTACTATCCGGCGAAGAGTTTGAGTACCGCCTTAAAATGAATGATAGATTTTTGAGAGATATTTTCGACCACGCCCATAAAAAAATAATTGATAAGCTAAAAATTTAGGTATAATTTACTCGCAGTTTTAAAAGAAAGGGTGTGTAGCTCAGTTGGTAAGAGCGTTGCGTTCACATCGCAAAGGTCTGTGGTTCAAATCCACACACACCCACGTCCTCGAAAAGATGAAAATTATTCGTATATTTGTATAAAATTCGTATATTTGTAATTACGTTATGAATAATTTAGCTCTCTTTTTTGATTGGTATTTTGTAGAAGTGCCTAAAAAAATCTACCGAATTTGGGTAAATTTTCTCTGGTTTTTTAATAATTTCTTTTCTCTCCTCGACCTTCTTAGAACATTTTTCTATCCCTGGAAAGGATATTATTATTCTTATCGAGAAGGAGGATTTGACCCTGCTAGGTTTTTAGGAAATTTCATTTTTAATACATTCTCCCGATTAATAGGAATGATTTTGCGTTTGTTTGTGATTATTATTGGATTAGCAGCTGAGATTTTTGTAGTTATCTTTGGAATTCTATTTTTCTTTAGCTGGCTCATTTTTCCATTTTTATTACTTTTTTGTTTTTTTAAAACTATCCGAGTTATATAAAACTGACACCAATATACGAATTGACGCCAATGACACAAATGACAAAAAATTTAATCTATCCAGAATTATCTTATCCGCCAAAGGCGGACAAGGTTACTGGTATTTTATTTAAAGTTCTATAATATGTTTGACCCGAGGTCAGCCAGAATTTTTAAAATTGTAAATATTGAAAAATCTTTCCCTCTCTGGTTGGTATATTTATTGGAGATTCTTTCTCTCATTTTATTTTTGGTATTTCTTTCTTTATTCCTTTTTAGTTCTTTTCAAAAGAGTTTTTCGCCAGATTTTAATGGGTTTCTTTTTCAAAGAACTTGCCTCTCTCTTTTTGTTTTTGGGATATTTTTTCTTTATTCATTATTTTTTAATCTCAAGTTGAAAAAACCGGGGATAGAAGACCCCGATAACTTAGCCAATCTTTTGGATTTTAAAGCCGCCAAAATAGTCGAAAACTCTATCCATTCAGATTTTTCTTTTAATCTATCCTTACTTTTAAACCTCCTTTCTCAAAAAGAACTTCTTTTTTGTTTTCGTCGGCTTTTACTTCCAGTAAAAGAAATTAAAAGAGAAATAAAGAGGTTTCAAAGACCGAGAGAGGATGAAAAAAGAGAAATGGAAACAACGATTTCCCTGGCCAAGAAGATTGCTTTTTCCAATCAATTTCCTCGCATTTCAATTTTTCAACTCTTTGCTGCCCTTACTCATACCGAGCCCTTTTTAAAAGAGATATTAAATTCTTTTGAATTAACTCGGGAAGAGGTAGAGGAAGTAACTAGCTGGGAAGCAAGAATTAAAAAAGAGAGAGAACTTAAAAAAAAGTTCTGGGAGAGAGAGAACCTGGCTCGCCGTGGTGGTTTTTCTAAGGGTTGGTCCTATGGTTATACCATTACCTTGGACCAATTTTCTTGGGAGGTTAGCGAATTAATAAAAGTAACTCCTCCCTCAGGCATAATTTTACATCAAAAAGAAATTAAAGACTTGGAGGACGCCCTAATTAAAGAAGGTTCGCGCTCGGCGTTAGTAGTTGGCGAGCCGGGGGTTGGTCGAAGGACAGTGGTTTTAAATTTTGCAGATAAAATTTTAAAAGGAAAAAGTTATAAAACTCTTAACTGGAAAAGAGTAATCGAGCTTGATATGCCGGCTTTAATTGCTGGTTCCAGAGACATCAGGGGCCTGGAAATGAATTTAAAATTAATTTTTGATGAGGTTTTAAGAGCTGGAAATATTATCCTTGTTATTCATCAAATTCACAACTATATTGGATTTAAATTTGGAGCCGAGGCGGTAGCTAAAGTCGATATTTCCGGAATCCTTTCTCAATATTTACCTTATCCCCAATTTAGGCTCATGGGTATCACTACTTATGAAGGATTTCATCGTTCCATTGGAAATGTTCCAGAGCTCGTTGCTCAATTTACAAAAATAGAACTAAAGCCATCAACTCCGACAGAGACTTTTAAAGTTTTAGAGGAAGAAATTTTAGAAAAAGAAAAGAAAACAGGTCTTTTTATTACTTTCAAATCTGTCAAGTCTATTATCGATTTGGCAAATCGTTATATCGGAGATGTACCATTTCCCAAAAAGGCAATTGACCTTTTAAACGAGATAATTATTTACGAGTTACGCTACGGTAGAAAATCTCCTGGCATCGTTTTGCCAGAGGAGGTAGCGGCTTTAGTCTCGCAAAAAGTTGAGATACCGGTAGGAAAGACAGAAGAAGAGGAAAGAAACCTCCTTTTAAACCTCGAAGAAATTATTCATAAAAGATTAATTAACCAGGAGGAAGCAGTTAGCGAAGTATCAAATGCTTTGCGGCGAGCC
>PFRL01000025.1:0-11221 GCA_002788555.1 Parcubacteria group bacterium CG_4_9_14_0_2_um_filter_35_11
CTGTAAATCAAAATAAAAATCATAGATTAATATCCAAATATTGACCAAGGTCGGCAAAAGATATATTAGGATTATACTTATCTTTTTCTGGAAAACAGCTCTTTGTTTAGTAATTAAAATAACAAGGTGTAAAAATAGTGGCGAGAGATATGAAATCCCAAGCCAACCAATATCTTCAGCCACCAAAATTTTCCAATTCCCTGCTAATAACAATTGCTCTCTCTGCTCCAAAGATAAATTGGGATAAAGAAACCCTTTTAAAAATGAACCTTCGTACCAAAGGGTTGCTGCCAAACTAAATAAAAAGAATATTAAATTTACCCTCCTTTTAGGATCCTTTAAAAAAACATAATAACCAAGTAGGAAGAAAAATATACCGCTTGTAAGGTAAAAATAACTAAGAGTCGTCATAGAATTAAACTAAAAAAGCTTCCCTTTATTATCAATACGCTCATTTTCTCTTTGGCCACCGCCCCTTAATATTAGCTCCGGAATCCTCTTTATAAGACTGAAGAAATCAAAACTTCTTAAAATTTCTTCAACTTTCTTTTTATCAAAATTGCCAAATTCAGATTTTTTTATATTAAAATCGATAGGAACATCCTCCCGTGCTTTAGCCAAAATTTGAGAAAACAAAACTTGTTCTTTGTTTTGGGTAAGAATATTCATAAGGCGTTGAGAATATTTTAGAGATTTAATAAAAAATGATTTTGGATTTTTCTCAACTATTTGGTAAAGATTCTCCAAATTCCTGTATTTTTTGAGAAGTTCTATAGCTGTTTTTTTACCAATGCCACTAGCCCCTGGAATATTATCTGAAGGGTCACCGGCCAAGGCCTTAAAATCAACCATTTGTTCAGGCTCAATTTCAAATCTTTCTTTTACTTTTGCTTTATCGTAAATGACTGTCTCCTTGATACCTCTTCCTAAAGTGTAGACCTTGGTTTTTTCATTTACCAACTGGAGAGTGTCGAAATCCCCAGTTAAAATATAATTTTCTACTTCAGGATAAATTTGATTTTTAGGAGATCTTTTTGAAATAGTAGCAATTAAATCATCAGCTTCAAAACCTTCTTTTTCAAAAATAGGAATCCCCATAGCCTTAAGTATCTCTTTTGCCTGGGGAATCTGTTGATAAAATTCTTCTGGTGCTTTTTTTCTTTTTGCTTTGTATTCCTTAAATTTTTCGTGACGAAAAGTAGGAGCGGGGGCATCAAAAGTGGCGACAACGAAATCTGGACTAATATCTTTAAAAGCCCTGAATAAAGTTAAGAGAAATCCATAAATCGCACCGGTTTGGATACCCTTTTTGTTAGTTAAGGGCGGTAGAGCATGAAAAGACCGATGCAAAAGGGCGTTAGAATCGATAATAAGAAGTTTCATGAATTTTTAACATAAAAACTAATCCTCCCCTCTCTTCCTTCTCAGCCTCTCAATCTCTCTCTTTAGCTCTATCATCTTTAACTCCCGTCCCAGGGTTAATTTGTGGAATCTCTCCAGCTCCTCGACTCTCTTTTGGAGCTCCTGGGTTCTCTGTTTGACCTGTTCTTCTAGAGAATCAGCCAGTTCTTGAAGTTCCTTGGTTCGGGCCTTGACCTTGACCTCGAGGATGCTCTTGGCTTCTTTGAGTTCCCTGGTTCTCTTCTCCACCTCTTCCTTGAGCTTTTCCTGGTAGGAAAGGAGCTCCTTGATGTCTCTGCCTACCAGGATGACTCCTTTCTTGGTCTTTGAGATTGAGGCCAGAAAGGGAATCTCTTCCTTCTCTTTGGTCAAAAGGGTAATCTTTTCTTCTAAGGTCTCCTCTTGTTTTTTCAGTTTTTCTTTGAGGGTTGACCAGCTTTCCTTTTCTCTGAAGAGATGATAGATGTTTTGGTTTAGAATCTCTTCTTCCTTGAAGTTTAGCTTGGCCTGGGTAATCTCGTTGGTTAGTAAAATCAGTCCTTCCTTGTCAGTGACAATAACCAGTTCGGCTAACCTCTTGAAGATTGTTTCCAGGATTTCCCGGTAGTCAATGAAGAGGCCGTGACGGAGGACACCGATAGCGATAAAAACGTAGCCCAAGGTTGTAAAATAAAGACTATAGGTTATTCCTAGAAATTCATGGAATTTAGCAAGTGGAATTAAAACATCTAAAACAATTGCTCCAAGAGCAGGAATTGAAAATCCGAGAATAAAATAACCAATTTTTATTTTTTCTTGGGGGCTTTTAAGAGTAAAATATTCTTTTAAGAGTAAGACAAAAGAGACAAGACAAGTTGAAATAAAATATATTGTAAAGAGAAGATAGAAATAGAAATTACTTTCTGTAGTTTTAGAAAACGAAACCCAGAAGAAAAATAAAAAAGAGAAGAAATAAATTATGAATATATAGTATTTTTTCTTTTCTAATATTTTCTTTTTCTTGAGTATAACTAAGGTTAAATGTAAAAGAATGCTGGCTACAAAAGCAATGCCTATCCATCCCACCCAATTCCAGAAATTAAAAAGGTAAAGTTTTTCTTCTGGTATAAGTTTGATTGCTTCTTCTGCTGGAAACCCGGGTTTAAAACCTATAAGTCTTAACTGGAAAGAGGATGTGGCGAGAATAGTAAGGGTTAAGGTAAGTATAAAGAAAAGTCGATTTACTAATCTTTTCGTGTCTTTTAAAAAAACGTAATATCCAAGTAAAAAGATTACAAGAACAGAACATAAATCCAAGAAGATAAATATGTTAGCCATGAATCTTAAAGCTTAGTTTACGAGTATTTTTATTAATAAATTTAAAAACAATCTTAAGATAGTCCCTGGGCAAAATTTTTCGTATCTTCTCTCCCCACTCGACTGCGATAATATTTTGAGGTCTCTCGAGCATTTCTTCCCAGCCAAGTCCTAAAATCTCTTTTGGTCTTTCGATCCGATAACAATCGATGTGATAAAAGTATCTTGTTGCTTGTTGCCTTCTGCCTGTCCCTATTTTATATTTTTTCATTATAACAAAAGTTGGACTTTTTATCATCTCTTTTATGCCAAGTCCCTTTGCAACGCCCTTAAGAAAAGTAGTTTTCCCACTTCCTAACTCTCCTTCTAAAGATATAACTTTTGCCCTCCTCCATGCCCTTGCTTTTAAAATTGCCCCAGCAAATTTTTCTCCAATCTCTTCAGTTTTTACAGGAGATGGAGAATTTACCTCTTTTTTCATAATGGCTAAGTAATTTTAAATTTGTTCAAAACTAATTTTATAATTTTTTTGGTCTTTTGAGTAATATCTTTCAAAGTAGTATCTAGAACTTGCTCTTGGGTTAAGATTCGGGTTATCCTTTGATAAGGTTCGATTTTGGTCCCTTTTTTTTGTAGCCCTTCGGTTAAGAGAAATTCTCCCTTCCTTTTTAGGTGAGAAAATTTATAACCGAACCTTAAAAATCTCAGCTTATTATTTGCTATTCTATATATACCAGGCCTAACTTCACCTTTCTGGAGAGATTCTTTTCTTAGGGGATTATGTAAAATCATTTGAGCCCCTTCTCTCTTTTGCCAAAGGATTTTTAAAATTCTTTTAATGTTAATATCATAGGGAATCTCTAAATATTCTAATATATGAAAGGCAATAATTGGGGGAATCTCTTTTTTAAGCTCGGCCATCGTAAGGGTAGGCAAAGAACCCAAAAGCCTGGGATTACATTCTGTAACATAGAGTTTTCCTTTTTGTCTATCCTCCATAAAATCAATTCCAAAGATACCTCGGTAGCCACTCTTCTTTAAATAATCTCCTACTTTTTCTACAATCTCTTTTGCCTGCAAGAGAATGCTTTTTGAGAAATCGGCAGCTGACCAATCGTGCCCACAAAAAAGACCTGATCCTGCAGGCCGCGAGTATAAAATTGGAATGTCACAAATCTGGTATTGAGGACGAGTAGATAAGATTCCAAACTTCGTTACACAACCAGTGATACTCGGAGACGGGCCATTTATGAATTTGGCGACAATTATTTCTTTGGGCGGGTCTTCTTTAATCGATTCTATCGCCCTCTGAAAATCCTCTTTGTCTTTCACGAAAAAAGTTCCCTTGCCTCCGCCTCTTCGAGGATGCTGTAAAACAAAAGGTAAATCAAATTCTTTTTGGAGCTTTAAAAAAGAGTGAGGGGTAATAGAAGAAAAAAGGGAAATCTTACCAGGGGTAGAGTGAATCTTCGTTTTCTCAAGGATTCTCCTAAATTTTATTTTATCTTCAAAAAGTTTTTTACCAAATTGATAAGAGGGAATAGCCATTTTAAAATGAGAATTTTTGGCTACTTTTTCTATTCTTTTTGATGATTTATAAACCAAAATTAAGGGTTTAAAAAATCGAGAGAGATATTTTTGAGTTTCCAGATGGGAAAGAAGGGTCGATGAATTTTTTGGCCGGAGTTTTTTTTTAATTTTTTCTTCAAGACAAAATACAGGAAGGTTTTTTTCTATTAAATTAGTTTCTTCTGACGAGTAAAGTGATAAAATTTGATAATTAGGAAGAAAATCTTCGGGCCCCAATCTATCAAAAGCGTAGACTCCCGCACCAAATATCGGTTTTTTTACTTTTCTGAAAAATTTTTTAAGAGAATTTAAATCTTTTATCACCATGAAAAATACCCTTCTTAAAAATTCTTTGTCTTACTAGGATCTACAATAAAGTTTTTTAAGTCCCGGCGGCCAATTATCATTTCGTATTTCATAAAAGATCTGTCAGCCAAAGTTACTTCGCTTTCGATCTTTTCTCCTTTTAAGAAAAAAATTAAAGGTGCAAGAGGCCTCGTTTCTTCGCCAAATGATGATTTAACCCTTCTTCCATTTTCAAAATTTTCTATCCCTATTTTTTTTGCGACATCTAAAGATATGGAGGTTCTCCAGGCGCCGGTATCAATCTTGGCCAAGGTTTTATAATGAGATTCGGATGGCGGGAGGCTTATCTCGACTTCTTCTACTATTCCTAAAACTTTTTTCCCAAAAATTTCTTCGGTCTCTTCTTCTTCGACCCCCCCAAAAAGATCTTGGGCTAACCTTACCCCTCTCTCTTCTGATTTTAACTTTAATCCTCTCACTCTTTCCATTCTTCCTTTCAGGCCCGCCAAGTTAGCCATTTGAATCTGCAGTCCGGGCCTGGCGTTAAGTTCCAAGACAACAGGACCTTTTTCTCTATCAACTACAATATCAACCCCTAAAAAACTTACCTTTAATATTTTTTGAATTTGGATAGCTAAGTTTAAAATTTTCTTAAAATAAGGTGTTTTGATCCCTCGCAAAAAATATCTTGTCCCAGGGTAATAGTCGATAAGTTTTTGGTGATAAATAGCATTTGTTGTTAAACCTGTTGCCAGATCAATCCCCACTCCAATTCCTCCTGAATGTAAATTTGCTCTTCCTCCCGATTCTTTGGTAGGAAGTCTTAACATAGCCATCACAGGTATTCCCTGGTAAATAATGACTCTTATATCTGGGATTCCTTTAAAGGAATAAGGTTTTAACTCCTTAATAATTTTTGCTCTTTCTTCAAAAAATGCTACATCCGGTAAAGAAAACATAGAGAAATTCCCATCAAGGATATCAAGGACATGAGATTCGATTTCCCTCTTTGTCACCAGAACTCCTATCGCTTTTATCCAAGTGGGTTCGGCTGTTTCTTTTTTCTTTCCATAAACTACGATTATTCCCTCTCCTCCAAGTCCCCTGTTTGGTTTTAAAGCAAAAGCCGTTGGTAGAATCTCCCAATTAAAATTAAAGAGTTCTCTTTGTGTCTTTATTACGCTAATAGTTTCCAAGACCGGTAGATTATTTTCTTTAAGAATTTTCTTCGTTAACAACTTAGAATCTAAAATCCGGAGAGCTCTTTTGGGAGTTCGGAGATATTTTTGATTTCTCGCATTAATCCCTAAAATATCGCTCCACGCTAAAGAGAGAATCATAAATGAGGTTTAGGGTTTATTTTTTAGAAACTTCCAAATATTCCATTAGTTCTTTAAAGCGAAAATATTCGGTTAGCCTTAAGCCAGTCCATTTCCCAAGGAGAAAATTAAATAAAAATAAAATCAAAAAACTTTGAAGAGGATATTTCAAAAGAATCTGCCCAAGCCAAGACCAATTAATAATATAATATGAAATAATTGCCAAAACTACTGTCTCTAAAGTTAAAAAGATTGCCATTTTTTGACCCCTCTCAATCTGTACAGCCACAAATCGCTCAGCCATTAAAATCATAATTAAAATTGGGAAAATAGAAATAATCTGTAATCCTTCTATACTCAAAAAGCTTCCTAAAAGAAACATCAAGAAAATTGAAAAAGCCACGCTAGTTAAAATTATTGCCATTTTTGGTAGATATAAAAGTCTTGCTTTTTTGAGCAGAAGGCGGACTAAAGACCCTGTTATTACCACCACCAGAAAAATTACTAACCCATATTTTAATTTCGTAGCCACAAAGGCATAGGCAATAATGAGAGTGATATAAATTCCTAGTCCTCTTATTCCAATAATTTGACGAGAAAAAGCAATAAAAGTAGCTACTACCGGAACCATCAAGATTAGGGCTAGAGTCCCTTCGGAAACCCCAAAGTTAATTATCTGCTGGACGAGAAAAGACATAAAATTAGAGATGATTAGCAGCGTATAGGGCTAAGGCTAAAGCATCAGCAGCATCGTCTTTTAGTGCGGCATCTTTAATTTTAAGGATTTTTTCCACTTTTTTTTGAACATCTTTTTTATCTGCCCTACCGTTTTTAGTTAAAAATTTTTTAACTTGGAGAGGAGAATATTCAATAATCGGAACTCTCATTTTTTCAAGAATCAGGATGATAACTCCTGTAGCTTCGCTTACTCTAATAACTGTTTTTTGATTTTTAAAGAAAAAAAGGCTCTCAATTGCGGCAAGTTTGGGCCGGTGAATTTTCACTAATTTTTTAATTTCTCGGGAGAGAATAAGCAATCTTTTGGGAAAATTGTCTTTGGGTTCTGTTTTAATGCAGCCAAATTTCAAACACTTTAAAGCTCTAATCTTTTTGCCTTTTTTGGAAAGAATTTTAATAACTCCGTAGCCAGTAGTAGCTGTTCCCGGATCAATCCCTAAAATTACCATAATTTCTTTATAGCGTTTTTACATTCGAATAAATCTCTTGAATATCCTCGCGAGTATCTAATGCTTCGAATAAATTCTTTATTTTCTCTTTTAACTCCTGTTTTTTTATTTCTACTTCTTCTTTTGGTACAAAATCTAAACTTGTTTCTTCTATTTTTATCTCTTTCCCCTCCAAAATTTTTTTGACCCTTTCTAACTGTTCTGGCTCTGTATAAACCTCCAAACTTTCATTTTTAAATTTAATATCTTCCGCTCCGGCATCAATAAGATTGAGCTCTAATTCTTCGGGTTTAAATTTTTTAATCTGGGATTTAAGATTGAGAGTAATTACTCCTTTTCTCTGAAACATCCAAAGAACTCCACCGCTTGCTAATTTTCCTCCAAATCTTTCAAGAAGTTGGCGAATCTCTGCTAAAGTCCTATTTTTGTTATCTGTAACCGCTTCTAACAAAATAGCAACTCCTCCCGGCCCAAACCCCTCAAGTAAAAGGGGTTCAAATTTTAACCCTTCAATTTCTCCTGTTCCTTTTTTAATCGCTCTTTCGATACCCTCTTGAGGCATATTCAAAGTTCTTGCTTTCTCAATGACAGCACGGAGAGCGGAATTAGTTTCTGGGTTACCTCCTTTTTCTCTGGCAGCAACAGAAATTAATCGAGCGAACTTGGAGAAAATCTTCGCTCTCTTTTTGTCCTCTGTTCCTTTTTTGTATTTAATATTCGCCCATTTTGAGTGTCCAGACATGATATTATTTAATTTGTTTTATTTATTTTTCTATTTCCACCTCTATTTTTTCTTTTTCCGGGATATTATCTTGAATGATGTGTCTATCCTCTTTAATTTTTCTCCTTAATTTTACCAGGCCCAAGCCCAAAAATCCAGAAAAAATACTAGTCCCCAAGGCGGAAAGAGCTAAAGTTGTTTGATTTCTCTTAACTAATGCTAATAAGTTTTCTCCAAAAATCTTTTCGGGTGCCTCTGGTATCTTACTCTCTTTAGTCTCACTTTCAAGGTTTCTCTGATCGCTCACCTTATTTTTTTCCTGGTCATTCGTTTCTCCAAGAACCAAAGGGGATTTCTCTTCTAAGAGAGGTAGATTAGGAGCAGAGGAAGTTCCGCTAACCTCTTTTTTAGTTCCTAAATTGATTATATTTGGTAAGCCGGGCGTCGAAGTGTCTGTATAAAAATAATCCTCTCCTCTTTTAGCTACAATAGAATGACCATTATCTTTTTCGTATTTTATTTCTTGGCGAATATCACCCGAGGGATAAATCAAAAAGAGAGAATTGTTGTTAAAAGAAATTTCGTCGAGGATTGATGGAGAAAGAAAAAGAAAGGTTTTTGGCGCAATGTAACTTCCGACTGGGAAAATAAAACTCTTTCCTTCTTTATTGCTAGAAAGTCCCCATCCTGAAATATCTTGAATATTTTCCGACTCACTAATAATTTCTATCCAACCTTCTTTCAGAGAAAATTCTGAGATAAAAATAGAATTAGAAAAAATAGTGACCTCTATCAATGCCTCATCTTCTTCTTTTGAATTAGAAACACGTAAAGAGACTATATATTCTCCAGGGAAGGAATATTTATGAGTCACAATTTCTCCTTGAGCACTATATCCGTCGCCGAAATTCCAAAAATACTCTTCGATATTTCCGCTAGAGGCTGAGCCATCAAAAGTAATTTCTTTATTTGCAAGAGAAATAATATTACTACCAGCATTAGCAGAGAGTAAAATTCCGGAACTTTGAGGAGAGGGAGGCTTCCCATCTTGCCAAGAATCCAAAGGATTCTCTCCTCCAAATTTTCTCTGCATAGAAATATCCTTGCTTTTGCCAGCAGGCCAGTTATTATCTTTGGGAACGGGTGTTTCGTCAATAATATTTCCTTCTTTGTCCTTCAAGACTAGTTTTCCGTTACTTTTGTAATCATTCGCTAAAGAAATTGATTCGTAAAAATCGCATGTTTTTACCGAATCTTTCTGACAAATTAAAAAATACCCTTTTGGGGGAATTAGCCCTTTTATATTTTCTAATGGTTTTTGAGCGCTTTTAGCATTATCAATGCTCCAGGATTCGAGGATTATTTTACTATCAGTTAAATTTTTTAATTCAATCCATTCTTCGCCGTCACTATCTTTCCCCCACATTACTTCGTTTATTATTACCTGTTTTTTAACCGCTCCGAAAAGAAAGTTTAAAGGGAATAATAAGAATACAAGAGTACCTAAAATTAAAAAAGAGATTTTTTTAATTTTCATATACCTATTGACAAATAATTTAAAATATAGTAGAATATAATAAAGCTGCGAGTAAGTGGAGTTTTTTCTCAGCCTAGGGCAGACGGGTCAAAGACTAATCTGTCCCTCAGAAAAACTTCGAATTTCTTCCTTGAGATAATTTTTCTTACTCGCAGTTTTTTTGTTGATATATCTGAGTACATAATTTGTTATGTGCTCGGCCGAGCACAAAAATTTTGTGCTCTGGTTTGAATTTATTCTATAGGTCCGGTAACTTTTTTTACTTCCTCAACGGTAGTAATCCCTTCTAGAACTCGCAAAAGTCCATCTTGCTGTAAGGTAATCATTCCCTCCTCAATCGCTAATTTTCTCATTACCGAAATAGAAGGATAAGAGAGTATAGCTTCCTCTATTTTTTGAGTGATTCGAAACATTTCATAAATACCTATTCTTCCTTTGTAACCACTATTATGACAGGCTAGGCAACCCTGAGTTTCGAAAATCTTTATATTAGTCAGGTTTGGTTTAGCTACTTTGGGCAGATTCTCAAGATTTTTCTCGATTTTTAAAAGTATTTCTTTTGAAGGAATTACCTTTTTGGCACATTTTTTGCAAACTCGCCGCAAAAGTCTCTGAGCAATAGCCAGGTTAATCGCCGGAGCAATTGAGATGGGAGAGGCACCCATTTCAATCAATCGAGGGACTATTCCAGCCGCATCATTGGTATGCAAAGTGGAAAAGACTAAGTGTCCTGTTAGAGCAGCTTGGATTGCTGTTTCGGCAGTCTCCCTATCTCTAACCTCTCCTACCAAGATTACATCGGGGTCTTGCCTTAAAGTAGCCCTTAAAGCATCAGCAAAGTCATAACCTTTTCCAGGCTCTACTTGGGTTTGCTCAATCCCTCCCAACTTATATTCAATAGGGTTTTCTATGGTAATCACTTTAATCTCAGGAGAAGTGATATATTTTAAACAAGCATATAAAGTAGTAGTTTTCCCAGAACCAGTTGGCCCACAAGTTAAAATCATCCCTTGGGGTTTTTGCATCTCGTAAAGTAAGACTTCTTTATGCCAAGGATGAAGCCCTAAATCGTCAATAGAAAGTATCATCTCCGGATTCAAAATTCTCATGACAATGTCCTCTCCGACGTCCCCTGGCACTACAGAAACTCTTACTTCCATTGCCTTTCCGCCAGCCGAAATCGTGTATCTTCCGTCTTGGGCAATATCATGAATATTAATCTTCATAGAGGAAAGGAGTTTAATCCTCGAAAGTAGAAAATTATAAGTTTTTCTTTTAAATAAGAAAATATCATACAAAATACCGTCTATTCGATAGCGTATCTGTGTTTCTTTTTCTCCTGGCTCAATATGAACATCGGAAGCATTAAACTTTAGAGCAGCAGCAAGAATTATTTCTAAAACAAAACTGCTTTCTTTTTTTTCTACCTCATTTAACCTCTGCCGAAGCTCCTCAATGGTATTAATTTTTTCTTTAAATTCTTCAAGATATTGAGTAGAGATTTCAATTCTTCCTACAATTTCCTTTCTGGGCAGGGGAATTTTTTTATATTCTCCCAAAGCTCTCAAAAGTGAAGTTCTGGAACAAATAAAAACATCCACTTTAAAATCTCTTTTTTTAAAATTCTCTAAAGTTTCAAGAACTAAATTATCTTTAGGATCCAGGGCAGCTACTGCGATTCTTTCTCCTTTTCTCTGGAAGGAAACGAAAAGTCCTACCCTAGCTTTTCCTTCAGGAATAAGGGCCAAGGCATCTAAATCAATAGGCGAGGTAATAAGGTTAATGTAGGGGAGGTTATATTTTTGAGCTAACTCTTTTGCCCTTGACTCCTCTTGTTGACGGCGGAGAAAAGTTAATGTTCCTTTACTCTCTTTCTCTTTTTTGG
>PFRL01000025.1:11262-11404 GCA_002788555.1 Parcubacteria group bacterium CG_4_9_14_0_2_um_filter_35_11
TTTAATTTTTCTATTTACATTCTACGTTCTATTTTCGGACAATTCAAGTAAACCCCCTTAGAAATTCCAGAGAAATATGGTTAGGGTTACTCTCAAATCACAAAATTTCTAACGGGGTAAACTTTTGGCAAAAAGAGGGTGT
>PFRL01000025.1:11519-11661 GCA_002788555.1 Parcubacteria group bacterium CG_4_9_14_0_2_um_filter_35_11
TCGTTTTTGCCAATTCTTAATTTTTTGAGCAAGATTTTTTAATTCCTCCTTTGTATAAATTGAGGAAAACAACTTCTTTGAACCGTGCATTCTTACATAAGTAAAATCGGCGGTAATTTCTTCTGCTATTGGGAAAGTTGGT
>PFRL01000013.1 GCA_002788555.1 Parcubacteria group bacterium CG_4_9_14_0_2_um_filter_35_11
TGTCTCTGATGGCAAATGGCTTTATAGAGTGGGGATTTTAAAACTTAAAAAAATAGTAGATAGAACTGGTGCGGGTGACGCCTTTGGAAGTGGATTTGTAGCAGGATTAATAAGAGCTACGGGCAACAAGCAACCAGCAACAAGTAAGAATATCGAATTTGCTATTCAGTTAGCTTCCGCCAACGCCACTTCTTGCCTACAAAAAATGGGAGCAAAAAATGGTCTTTTAAAGAAAAAAGAAAATATTTTCAAATTTGGCAAAGTAAAAATAGAAAAACAACCTTTACAAATTACGAATTAGTACAAATATACAAATTAGTAAATTTGTAAAATTATTTGTAATTTGTAGTCATAGTTTATGAGAAGTTTAGACAGAGCTAATGTTAAAAATAAAAAAGTTTTAGTTCGCTGCGATTTCAATTGCCCCCTGGACGAAAAAGGTAATATTTTGGATGATTATGATATTGAAAGGACTATTCCCACCATTGAATATTTAGTTCAAAAACAGGCAAAAGTCATCTTAATGAGTCACCTTGACGAGCCAGAGGGTAGAGTTATAGAAAAACTAAAGCTGACCCCTATCCAGGATCACCTTTTTGAATATCTGGACTTATCAATATCAAAGGCACCAGACTGTATAGGAGATAATGTACAAAAAATTATTCAGGAAATGCTATCAGGGGAAATATTACTACTGGAAAATTTGAGATTTCACAAAGAAGAAAAGGAGAACAATGAAAATTTTGCCAAGGAATTGGCATCTTTGGGCGATGTTTTTGTCAACGAAGCCTTTGGAGTTTGCCACCGACCCCACGCCTCTATTGTGGGCATACCCAAATATCTTCCCAGTTTTGCTGGTTTTTTGCTTCAAAAAGAAGTAGAAACTCTGACTAATATTCTTGAGAAACCGAGAAGACCATTAATAGCTATTTTGGGAGGAGTTAAAGCCTCTACCAAAATTCCAGCAATAGAAAGATTTTTAAAGATTGCCGATTTTGTACTAGTGGGAGGAAAAATAGCTTTAGAAATAAAACTATCTCACAAAAAACTTATTTTGCCGGAGGATTACAATAAGGATTTGGATATAGGGGAAAAAACAATTGAAATTTTTAAAAAAATAATTCAAGAAGCAGGAAGTCTTGTCTGGAATGGGCCGATGGGATACTTTGAGAAAGAAGAATTTGAAAAAGGAACAAAAGAAATAGCGATGGCGATTGCTAATTCAAAAGCTTTTAAGATAGCAGGAGGAGGTGAGACTTCTTTGGCAATATCAAAATATAATCTTAAAGAAAAATTTAATTTCATTTCTGTTGGGGGAGGGGCGATGCTGGAATTTTTAGCTGGGGAGAAACTACCAGGCCTTGAGGCGCTCTCGTTTTACCATTAATTAAGATGAAAAAATCTTTAATTATAGTTATTTTTACTGTCTTTTTAGCTCTAATCCTTTCCTTTTTTATCAGAGGAAAACAAGGGGGGAATTTATCATTAAATTTCAAAGAGGAAGGAGGAACTTTGCAAGAAGAAGGGGGAAGTGGAGAGCAAAAATTTAAAATACTTGGAAGTATTTCAGAATTTGACAAGACAGATAATGTATTACCGATTAGAAATTTGAAAGAACTCTCACCGGACCTAGAAGAAACAGCAGGAATTGCAGTTTTGTTTACCAAAGATAGGAATGGCAGTATTTTGTATCAAAAGAATATTGATAAAAGATTGCCTATTGCCAGCTTAACAAAATTAATGACTGCAATGATAGTAATTGATAAATATCCCCTGGAAAAAGAAATAATAGTTTCTCAGGAAGATGTTTGGACTGAAGGAGAATCAGGAAGATTATCGCCTGGCGAGAAAACCTCCATTAAAAATCTTCTTTACCTTTCTCTTTTAGTTTCGAGCAATGATGCCGCCTCAACCCTGGCTCGGGTAATTGGGGAGAAGAAATTTGTAGAATTAATGAATGAAAAAGTAAAGGAAATTGGCCTTTTGAATACCCATTTTGCTAATTCCCATGGCTTAGATGATAAAGAGAATTTCTCGACCGCCAAGGACCTGGCTATTTTGACTCAGTATTCTCTTGTAAACTATCCTTCTCTCTGGGAAATTTTAAAAATAGAGGAAATAGATTTATTTTCTCAAGACCACTTAGGAAGACAAATTTTGCATCATGTTCGAAATACAAATAAATTACTCTCCGAGCCCTACGTCTTGGGAGGAAAAACAGGATATACCCAGGAAGCCAAGGATACTATGATTTTGGTATCAAAAGCTCCCGGGAAAGTTGAAGGGAATATAATCCTGGTGGTTCTTGGTGTTGATAATCGAATTCAAAGGACAAAAACACTTTATGATTGGATTTTAAAAGCTTGGAGATGGGAATAAAATGACGTTCCCTCCGCCGCAAGCGTCGGTGTTTCCGTCTCCTCGTCTTTAACTACACCTTCGGCGGAGCGACGCTGTACCCTTGGTGCAAGCGTTGAGGTATCAGCTAAAGCCGAGAATAAAAACTTAAAATTAATTTCTATGGAAACCATTGCTATAAATGTTATCAAGATTTTTTTCTTATCAGTAGTGGCTAGTGCTTTGGCGGTAGCTTTTACTCCTGCCTTAACTAATTTTTTATATCGCCATAAACTTTGGAAGAAAAATGCCAGGAAGAAAGCCATTGATGGCGAAAAAGCAGAAATCTTTTATAATTTTCATCACAAAAGAGAAACCAACTGTCCTCGCTTCGGAGGGCTTTTAATTTGGGGAACAGCATTAGCAGTGGCTTTTATCTTTTGGTTTTTTTCAGAAATTTGTCCTGGATCTTTTTGGTGCCAAAAGTTGAACTTTTTCTCAAGGTCTCAAACTTGGTTACCAATGTTTGCTTTGGTAGCAGCAGCGATTTTAGGTCTTGTCGATGATATTTTACAAGTCAAGGGTAAAGGAAAGTATGTTGCTGGCGGTCTTACTTTTTGGCAAAGATTTATAGTGGTTTCTTTGATTGGCCTAGCTGGTGGTTGGTGGTTTTATTCTAAACTTGAGTTTGAAACTCTTCACATCCCTGGGAACGGAGATTTTTTTATTGGGCCTTTTTATATTTTACTTTTTATTATTGTCAACCTTGCCTGCTGGTCAGGAGGAGTGATAGACGGACTGGACGGTCTTGCTGGCGGGACTTTTGCTTCGATTTTTGCTGCTTTTGGGATAATTGCTTTTGCTAGAAATCAGATTGACCTTGCTGCTTTTTGCGGCGTGATTACCGGAACAATTTTATCCTTTTTGTGGTTTAATATCCCGCCAGCGAGGTTCTATATGGGAGAGACAGGAAGTTTAGCTTTGACCTCTGCCTTAGCAGTGGTCGCATTTTTAACTGATTCGGTCTTAGTTTTACCAATAATCGGAGGGCTTTTAGTTATTGAGGCGGGTTCAGTTATCTTACAACTTTTATCCAAAAGAATTTTAAAAAAGAAAATCTTGCTTTCTTCGCCAATTCATCATCACCTGGAGGCTTTGGGCTGGCCCTCTCATAAAATCACAATGAGATTTTGGATAATCGGTGTGGTTTTAGCAATTATAGGAGTAGCTATAAGATTATTAGGATAATAAACCCTCTTCTATTTAAGAGATGTTATATTAGAATTATCCAAAATTGGGAAAGGGGTCGGGGAAACTGGAGTTTCTCCGTGTAGCGTGGTCTCCAAAATTGCTTCGCAATTTTGGAGTAATACCAGGGGTTTTAAGGAGCGGAGCGACATTTTGGATAATCGGTGTGGTCCTGGCAATTATAGGCGTGGCTATTAGACTATTAGGATAAGTTAATATAATTAGTAAGATTGGTAATCTTGGTAATTTTGGTAGAGGCTTTACTAAGTCAACCAAGAATACCAAAAATACCATTTTTACTAATCCAGTATTTCTATTTCAGTATATTTTTTCCCAAAATTTATTGCCTCTTCATAACTTGACATCCAAATATCAACTCTATACCAAAACCTTTTTGCCATCCTATCTTCCACCACAAAAATTTTATCTCCAAAGAGTTTGGGAATTTTTATTTTTGAGCCAAAGGGTAAAAAGTTCGCGGCCACAATACCATTCCCGACATAACTTCCGGAGGCAGTTCTAAAAGGGCTTCCATCGCATTCAAGGAAATTAGAAGAATAGGCAGTGACTATTACCTTAATTTTTTTCTTGACTTTAATCAAGTTTCCTCTCTTAAGATTGGTCAAATTCGGCTTTAAATTTAAAAGGGTATCGTTACCCTCCAAAAGATAACCCTCTTTTCCAAAAAACTTGCCTGATTCTGTCTTTTCTTTGAGGGAAATTTGGATGTTTTTAACTGGAATTTTCCTTTCTTGCCCCGGCTTATTTATCACTTTTGGCTGTAATGAATGAATCCCAAAAGAAAAAACCAGCAAAAACGAAACTAATTTTTCCCGAGAAAAATTTTTGGTCAAATTTTCTAAGAAATTAGCCATAAATTAAAAAGCCCCTTTTGGGACAATTTAAGATTTGGAAAAATAAAGCAGGAAGAGTATACTGAAATAAATAGGATTGTCAACCCCCACACCAATTAGATACAAATTTCATTTTTATTTGTGCGAAGCGCAGTACCAAATTGGTGTGGGGGTAAAGCTCCATTTATTATTTTGATTACCAAAATATCTCTAAGGAATTCGTAGATAAAGTTTATGGAATATAAAACCTTCAAAACAGAGGCAGTTGTTCTCGGAGAAAAGGAATTTACTGGTCAAGATAAAATTTTTTCAGTTTTTACAAAAAACTATGGGAAAATAGAAATCTTGGCAAAGAGCGTCCGTAAGATAGAAGCAAAACTTCAAGGAGGGCTTCAAATATTAAATCATCTTTCTTTAGAATTTGTTAAAGGGAAGAACTTTAATATCATTACCGATGCTATCATAAAAAATGAATTTTTAGAGATTAAATCTTCAGCAATAAAATTCCGCGCTTCTAGCTATGTCTGTAATCTCTTAGATAAATTAGTAAAGGGCGAAGAGAAAGACGAAAGAATATGGTACTTACTTTTAGAAACATTGAGCCAGGTTAGTCAGTTACCAGTTACCAGTTACCAGTTACCAGTTACTGTTCGTTATTTTGAATGGAATCTTTTATCATGCCTTGGATTTAAACCCGAACTCTATTTTTGCTTAAATTGTCAAGAAAAGATTCAAAAAGGCAATTTTTTCTTTTCTTCAAGAGATGGTGGGATTTTGTGCCAAAAATGTAAAATCCAAAACGATAAGTCCTTATCAAAAGGTCAAAAAACCACCCCACATATCAAAGAGGTTTCCAAGGATGCTATTAAAATTTTAAGATTAATTCTGAGCCAAAATCAAAAAATTTTGAAACGAATAAAGACCAATCCTGCTCTTTTGGAAGAATTAAAGGAATTATCTAAAATGTTTCTCCAGTATATTGCAGAAGAAGAATTATCTGTGGTATTATAATAAATAACCACATTATATGTCTTTATCTTTTAAAGAAATTTTCGAGCAATTTAATTTCGTTTCCCAGGCTAAAAAATACAACATTTCTCTTTGGCAGCATCCCCCTTTTTTATTTTTTATAATCGGACTAATCATTATCGGAACAATTATTTTATCCTATATTATTGGCACAAGATATTTTCCCCAGGAGTATGTAGCTCTCGGGATATTGTTGATAACAGCAATCCTTTTTAGCATTAATTACATCATCACAAATAGCTTTGAAAGATTGGCCGAAGTTAATTTGATGAAATCAGAATTTATCGATATTATTTCTCATCAGTTAAGAACACCGCTGGCTAATCTTAAATGGACAATAGATTTAGCCCTCAAAGAGCATGATGGCGATAAAAAAGAAGATTTTTTTAAAATTGTTCAAGAGCAAAACGAAAAGATGTTAAAATTAGTCAATGACATGGTCTATACCTCCCGAATTGAACAAGGGAAATGGACTTTTAAAAAAGAGGAAATTGATTTAAAAATGATTGTTGAAAAAATAATCCAGGAATTTTTAGCCTTTGCTCAAAGTAATAACGTCAAAATAAAGGTCGATTTTGAAGAAACCCTTCCCAAGGTTTTTGCTGATTCTCAAAAGATTTCTCATGTAGTTTCTAATCTTTTAAGTAATGCCATTCGTTATTCAAAAGGAAGAGGAGAAGTTATAGTTAAATTAAGCAAGACTGATAATAGGATACACTGCGAGATTAAAGATAATGGTGTAGGTATTCCCAAACAAGAGAAAATATATATTTTCTCTAAATTTTTTCGAGGTAAAAATATTTTAAAGTATCGGACTGAGGGAATGGGTCTAGGACTTTTCATTTCTAAAAGTATTATCGACGCCTCAGGAGGAAAAATAGCTTTTCAATCAGAAGAAGGCAAGGGAAGCACATTTTGGTTTGAATTACCAATAGCACCCGAATAATTTTGCGAATAGTCGCGAATAATTTGCGAAATTTCGCATAAAATTCGCACTAAATTTGCATATTTATTCGTATAACATTATGAAAAAAATTCTTTTTATTGAAGACGAGTTTACTCTCCAAAAAAGCATGGGAGAATTTTTGGAAAAAGCAGGATTTAAGATAATCCAGGCTCTGGATGGAGAAATTGGCTTAAATTTGGCAGAAAAAGAGAAACCCGATCTTATTCTCCTTGACTTGATTTTACCCAAGATAAGTGGATTTGAAGTCCTTAAAAGATTAAAAGAGAATAAAGAGACAAAAGATATTCCAGTAATAATCCTTACTAATCTGGAGGAGTCAACCGATGTGGGAAAAAGTCTGGAGTTGGGGGCTACTACTTATCTTGTTAAATCGGACCAAAGCCTAGACGACGTCTTGGAGAGAATAAAAGAGACCCTAAGAGAATAATTTCCAAATTTCCTGCCTCGCCGGCAGACAGGCAAATTGCAAATTCCAAACAGATATAAAACAGCGAAATAGCTTGTAATTTAGTGCTTGTGATTTGGAATTTTGAGAAAAAATATGCGCGTTGAAAATCAACAATTAAAAGCTTTTCTCTTAAGTTTTAAATTCCTTACCAAAAAGCAACTCGAGCAAGCTGAAAAAAGGGCAAAAGAAGTCGGGAAAAGGCTGGAAGATATTCTGGTCACCGAAAAGATGGTTGAGACTAAAGATTTAATATATCTTAAAGCTTATATTTTGGGAATTCCCTTTATTAATTTAGAAAAAGAGAAAATTCCTCCAGAGATTCTCAAAATTATTCCTGAGCCTATTGCCAGAGAACACAATATCGTGGCTTTTAGGCGAGAAGGAAAGAACCTGGAAGTAGCGATGCTTGATCCTGAAGACCTCCAGACCATCGAATTTATTAAAAAGAAAGCCAATTTAAAAATTTTGCCCCGCTTAACTACTCCCGAGAGTATTAAAACCGCCCTTTTACAATACGAAGAAAGCTTGGAGACTGAGTTTGGAAAGATAATTAAAGGAGAAGCTGAAGAGATAAAAGCAGTAAAAGAAGCGCCAGAGGGAAAACCAAAAGCAGAATTAGAAAAAGCAGCTGAGGAATTACCCATCATAAAGATTGTTGATACTCTTGTAAAACATGCGATTTTGGAGCGAGCCTCTGATATTCATATTGAGCCAGAGGAAAAAGAATTATTAGTAAGGTATAGAATCGATGGGATTTTGCATGACGCCATGATTTTGCCCCTCAGAATTCATTCCGGAGTAGTTGCTCGGATAAAAATTCTTTCAAATCTAAAATTAGATGAACATCGTTTACCTCAGGATGGCAGATTTAAGGTAGAGACCGCCGATTATAAAATCTCTTTTAGGGTTTCTGTCTTGCCTACTTTTTTTGGAGAGAAAGTGGTAATGAGATTATTACCGGAGACTTCCAGGGCCCTAAGCTTAGAAGAAATAGGATTACGAGGAGAGGCTCTTGAGAGAATTCACTTTAGCATTAAAAGACCAACGGGCTTAATTTTGGTGACAGGCCCAACCGGGTGCGGCAAAACTACCACTTTATATTCGATAATGGATATTTTAAATACCCCTCAAGTTAATATTTCCACTGTTGAAGACCCAGTTGAGTATACTATGCCCAGGATTAATCAAACCCAGGTTAACCCTCACATAGGACTTACTTTTGCTTCGGGATTGCGGGCCTTGGTTCGTCAAGACCCAGACATTGTTATGGTGGGCGAGATAAGAGATAACGAAACCGCCTCTTTAGCAATAAATGCCGCTTTAACCGGCCACCTTGTCTTGTCCACTTTGCATACAAATAGCGCAGCCGGTGCTATTCCGCGACTCTTAGATATGAAAGTGGAAGCATTTTTAATCGCCTCAACTTTAAAAGTTGTTGTGGCCCAAAGATTGGTTCGAAAATTATGTCCTAATTTTGAAGAATATTCTCTCTCTGAAGATGAGATTAGAAATCTTTCTAAGAAATACGATATGGAGAAAATTTTAAATGTCTTTAAAAGAGAAAAAATAATAAAAGGAAACCAGAATTGGCAAGATTTAAGATTTGGAAAACCAAAAGATACACAATCATGTCCAGAAGGATATAAAGGGAGACTTGGAATTTTCGAAACTCTAGAGGTAAGCGAAACAATCAAAGAGCTCATCAATAAAGAAAAATCTTCAGACGAGATTCAAAAACAAGCCGAAAAAGAGAATATGATAACAATGTTAGAAGATGGGTTGATAAAAGCTGCCCAAAGAATTACCAGCGTTGAAGAAATACTCAGAGTGATTAGAGAGGAATAATGACAACAGACAACTAACAACAGACAACTTTCTATGCCAATTTTTAACTATAAAGCCAAAACTCTTTCCGGCGACATTGTTTCCGGAAGCCAAGAAGCTAGAAATGAAAAGGAATTGGCAAAAATACTCTTTGAAAAAAATTACCTTTTAATGTCTCTTGGTCAGGAAGAGAAGAAAAAAAGATTAGGGAAAATAGGATTTAGATTTAAAAAAGGAATATCGTTGGTAGATAAAATGATGTTTACTCGACACCTGGGAGTAATGGTAGGAGCAGGTTTTCCTTTTGATAAATCCCTTTCTGTTTTAGCGGAGCAGACAAAAAATCCAATTTTTAAAAAAATAATCTTAGAGATGCAAAGAGATATAAGTAGGGGAGAAAACTTTTCAGAAGCCCTTAAAAAACACCCCAAGGTTTTTAGTCATCTTTATTGGAGCATGGTAAAAGTAGGCGAAGAGACAGGAAATCTAAGAGGAGTTCTGGAAATTTTGGCAGAGCAAATGAAAAAAGATCATGAACTACTCTCTCGAGTAAAAGGAGCAATGATGTATCCAGCAGTAATTTTCATTGTGATGATTTTAGTTGGAATTTTAATGCTGATTTTTATAATTCCAAAATTTTCTCAGATGTTTAAAGAATTAAATGTAGAACTTCCCTTTACCACTCAAGTTATTATGGCAATAGGCAATTTTATGGCAAACTACTGGTATAGTATTCCTCTTGTAGTTTTCATTATAATTTTAGCTATTAGGTCGATAAGAAAAACACCGAAAGGAAAGAGATTTTTTGACTGGTGCTCTATTCGCTTACCAATAATTGGTCCTTTAAATATTAAAATTAATACCGCGAGGACTTCCCGGATTTTAACTTCGCTTCTAAAAAGTGGAGTACCAATTGTCACCACCTTAGAAATACTCGCTGACACCCTCTCAAATTCTTATTATCAAGAAGCAATCTCCATTGCCCTAAAAGATGTCCAAAGAGGAAAAACTTTACATGAAAGTTTAGCTCCTTACGATAAAATATATAGTTTTTTATTAATCCAAATGTTGGAAGTCGGTGAAGAGACTGGAGAATTAGATAAAGTCCTCGGGAGCCTTGCTGAATTTTATGAAATGGAAGTTGATAATACTACCAAAAATCTCTCTTCTATTATTGAGCCAGTTTTAATGGTAATTATTGGAGGGGCAGTAGGTTTTTTTGCTCTTTCCATTTTCCAGCCAATCTATTCGATAATGGGGAGCTTATAGAAGACTTAAGTGGTTTTAATTATGCTAAATTCCAAGGGAATGACAGTAATAGAAATTGTGGTGGTGATAATTATAATTGCTATTTTAAGTTCAATTGGTTTTGAAGTTTTTAAAAATATCGAACCATCACTAGAATTAAGTGGGGTAACTCGAGATTTAATTACCGATATCCGTTATATCCAGGAATTAGCAGTTTCAGAACAAGTAATTCACGGAATTTGTTTCTTCTCCTTGGAGAATAAATATCAATTAAAGAGATATGGGACTGTTGAGGAAATTTTAAAAGAAAAATTTCTTCCTAACGGCCTTTCTTTTCAGGCAATTAATGGTTTTAGTGGAGACTGCCTAAAATTCAATCCTTACGGTAGTGTCAAGGAGGCTGGCAACATTATCCTTGTCAATACTAAAAACGAGACAAAAAATATTGAGGTAAAACCTTCTGGTTTTTCAAAAATTGTTGACTAATTTTTATGGGAGATTTTCCAAATAAAAAAAATTCTGAGGGCTTCACCCCGTTAGAAAAACCCATACCCTTGACTAGGGATGGATACAAGTTCCTGTCCTTATTTAAGGAAAAGATGGGGTTTATCCCGTCTAGAGATAAATCTCTAACGGGATTCAAAGCTCCCTCCTTTCTAACGGGGTTCACCATAGTTGAGGCAATGATAGCTATCTTTATCTTGGTAGTAGGACTTGTAGGGGTTTCTCAATTATTTCCTTTAAGTCTTTCCCTAGGTCAATCTTCCAAAATGACGACCCAAGGCATCCAGTTTGCCAAAGGTAAAATTGAAGAGATTACTGCCAAGTCCTATGCCGAAATCCGTTGTATTGCTTCTTTACCGCCCTGTGAAGAAATAGAGAATGAAGTTCCAGAAAATACTTCTTTTAAAAGAAAAACCAAAATACAGTTTGCCGACCCAATGAATAATTTACAAGAACCCTCACCTCCTACTACTGATACCGGCCTTAAAAAAGTAGAAGTGATAGTTTCTTGGAACCCCACCATTTTAATTAGTGAGGAGAGCGTCAGCGTCATCACCCTTATTACCAAGAAATAAGGACCCTCTTTCTTAGAAATTAAAAAATT
>PFRL01000052.1:0-284 GCA_002788555.1 Parcubacteria group bacterium CG_4_9_14_0_2_um_filter_35_11
TTTTCTACGTTATTCCCTGAAAAAGATACGCCTATAGCACGACCGTTTTGTATCATTATATGATCTACGGATGAAGATAATTTTATATCGCCCTTATACTCCAAATACTTTTTTAACAAAGTGCCGGCGAATCCCTGCATACCATTTAAAGGATAATAGCCTCCATCAAATATAAACTCTCTTAAGCTAAGGATTCCTACTGTTGCGGAAATCTTATCCGGAGTAGAACCCAAAATTGACAAAATTAATACCGAAAAAATAGACTTCAGCTTGTCATCTTTTAA
>PFRL01000052.1:397-10684 GCA_002788555.1 Parcubacteria group bacterium CG_4_9_14_0_2_um_filter_35_11
CTGGCGACGTTTTAAAAAGGCAAAAAAAAGATCTCCCAAAATTGCTCCAAAAGATATCAGAAAGCCAAAAAGAAAAATATTAATCTTGTCATAAGGAATAAGGCTGTTATTTTTAATAAATAGCGAAGACTGGTATAACCATTCTTGAAAATAGCATACAAAAATCCCTATAATGACTCCGCAGATTACTCCTCGCCAGGTTTTATGACTCCCTAAAATGGGTCCGCCTTTTACTGTTTTCCCGAAGTCTACCGGTTTTTCTATAAATTTCAAAAACCGAATTTTTCGCGAGATGGTGGTGGTAATATTGGTAATATAGGCAGGAAGAAAAAAAAATAAAGATCTAAAAATAAAAATACCTATATTCATAAAAATTTAAGTATTGTAAGATTCTTTCTTTAAAAAATATCTAAGACTTCTTAAAAGTGTCTCCAAGGAAATAAGAGTAAAAACTGTAAAAGTTATCCAAAAGAAAGTTTTAAAGTCAAGCTCAAATAAAATCATTAAGACCAATAGATAAATGCAAGCGGTGTGAAGGTATTTCATTTTAGTATGAAAAATTTTGACTTTTTTATATCTAAAGCTAGGTAGAACAAAAGATAAGCCAATAAAAATTAACGGTATAAAGAACCAATTTATTTGGGTTGTTCCTTCTAAAGAAAAACCAAGGCCTACGAATAAAAAAAATAAAAGGTCGACAAAGGGGTCAATAAATTCCCCTAATTCTGTAGTCTCTTTTCTCTCTCTGGCTAAAAAACCATCTAAAAGATCGGTGAATAAGTTAAGAAAAAGAAAAAATAAAGAGAGGTAAGTCTTGTCCATTAAATAACTTATTAAAAATAATGGGCCTAAGATTATCCGAGATAAAGTAATTCTATTTGGTAGATTCATGAAAAGCTTAAATTAAGATAGCTCTTATCCTTTTTTCCCCCATGCCAAGAGACTCTTCTTTTTGAATCCTAAACTGACCAAGTTCTCTTGTTCTTTTAACGTGGGGGCCAGCACAGATTTCTTTTGAAAATATTTCACCAGTTTTTGGATTTAAAATAGTATAAACTTTTACTTTGGGAGGATATTTTTCTTTAAAAAAAGCCAAAGCACCGGACCTAAGCGCTTCTTCAAGCGGCATTTCTTCTACTTGAACATTCAGGTTTTCATTAATCTTTTGATTAACTAAACCTTCGATTTTTTTTATTTCAGTTTCGGTCAGTTTACGAGAAAAAGAGAAATCAAATCTTAACCTCTCCGTGGTGATATCACTCCCTATTTGTCTAACCTCTTTACCTAAAACCTTCCTTAGGGCTGAGTGTAAAAGGTGGGTAGCGGTATGAAGTTTTGGCGAAAACTCTCCTCCGCCACCAAATTTTTTTACCGCTCCCTTACGAGAAATTTCTTGATGACGTTTTAACTCTCCTCTAAACCTTTCTTCATCGACTTCTAAGCCATTCTCTCTTGCTATTTCCTTTGTCATCTCTATCGGAAATCCATAGCTTTGATATAAATCAAAGGCTTCCTTTCCTGTAATAATTTTGGGTCTAAAAATTGAAGTTTTTAATTCCAAAGGTGCTTTCATTTTCACAATAACCTCTATCCTTTTTAAGCCTTTCTCTAATGTTTTTCTAAATTTCTCTTCTTCATTTTTAATAACAGTAATAGTTTTCTCCTCGTTTGCCCTTATTTCGGGATAGACTCTGTTATATATTTCTACCATTCTCTTTACCGCTCCCGTATACCAATTTTCTTTTAGTCTTAAGAGTTTGGCGTAGCGGATACATCGTCGGATTAGCATCCGTAAGATATAACCTCTTTCTACATTGCTAGGCAAAACTCCTTCACTAATTAGAAAAGTACTGGCTCTAATATGGTCAGAAAGGATTCTCAACACTTTTGGGTTAAGAGACTCAAAAGGGAGATTACTTGAAGCCTTTATTTTCTCGTAGATTGGTAAAAAGAGGTCTGTTTCGTATCCCGAGGTTTTTTCCTGTAAAACCGCTACTAACCTTTCAAAACCTATGCCTGTATCGATGTTTCTTTGAGGAAGTTTTTCAAAAGTTCCATCTTCGTTCTTTTGATACTCCATAAAAACCAAATTCCATAATTCAAAAAAACGATTACAGTTGGGACAATTAGGGCCGCATTCTTTTCTTTTACAGCCGAATTTTTCTCCTCTGTCAAAATAAATTTCAGAGGAAGGACCGCAAGGGCCTCCTTTTCCCCCTACCGGTCCCCAGAAGTTTTCTTTCATTCCAAATTCTTTAATTCTCTCTTTTAAGATTCCGTTTTCCCGCCACAATTGAAAAGATTCTTCGTCTCGAGGAATTTTGTCTTCTCCCCTGAAAATAGTAACCCATATTTTATCTTTTTTGAGTCCTAATTCATTTATAAAAAATTCTAAGGCGTATTTGATTGCACCTTCTTTAAAATATCCAGTTTTTGGGTCTTCTCCTATAGACCAATTACCCAACATTTCAAAAAAGGTATGATGGGTTTCATCCCCTACTTTGTCGATATCGTCTGCCCGAAAACATTTCTGGCAAGAAGCAAGGTGGCATGTTCCAAAATCCAAAAGAGGATCCTCTTTCCCGGTAAGATAAGGGATGAACTGCTGCATGCCGGCCGAGGTAAAAAGAACCGTCGAATCTTTTGGTAGAAGTGAAGAAGAGGGCATAATTTTATGCCCTTTTCTCTTGAAAAAATCTAAGAACTTCTTACGAACCTGAGGAGACTGCATAAAAATTAAATTTTCCCCATCCTTTCCATGTCTTGACGGGCCTTGAGTAATTGTCGATATTTTCTCTCTAACTTCATATTCTCTCCTTGAAGGGTAAATAAGTCTGCTTCATGCCACCTAAGGGTATTCTGCAATTCCTGAATCTCTTTTTCCATTTTACTTATTTCGGGAATGGTTCTGGACTCTTCTCTTTTTAATTCCTCTAATCTCCATTTAATCTTCCTCTCTTCCTCGCTTAATCTTCTTCTCTCTCGAAAAATCATCTTTTTTTTCTCTAGGAGCTCTTTTTGGATTGTCTTGAACTGATTCATTTTTTTATCAAACTTCGTCTTCTCCAGTCTCCTTTTCTTAATCTCTCTTTCTGTCTGAGAAAGCTTCCCTTGCAATTGCTGCATTTCTTTAATAAGGCCTTCTTGCATGATTTCTATATAAAATATTTATAGAGTGATAATTTTTTACTTAATATGGTAGGCGCTCTCCGGTTCCGGAATATCCTCTTTTCTCAACAACAAAAGTATTGGTGCTACGATCATATTTTAGAGTATAATTAGCTCTCCTTTCGTCTTGAAATAGAAATCCTTCTGACTTTTTTTGAGCTAATTCTATTCCCTGTTGCACTTCTGCCGCTCCTAAAGTCTGCAAATAGTCTAATCCCTTTTTGGCATCCGAACTAGCTCTAATATTCCAATAATATATTTTTCGAGCTAGCTCTCTGCCTAATTCTCCATGACTCTCTTTCTCCTGGAACACTTTGGGTGGTTTCCCTGGAGGACCCGGTGGTCTTCCCGACGGTACTCTCGGTGGTGGTTGAGGAGGTTGTAATGCCATAAAATATTTTATTCTTATAAAAATTTATAGCTTCGACCTTTTATTTGCTAAATTAACTTACGATTTTTAATAATTATATCATAAAACTATAAGATTTTTCCATCCTCGAGATGAATCACCTTTTGACAGAATTTGGTAATTCTTTGGTCATGAGTCACAATTAAAAAGGTTTTACCTTCTTTTTGATTTAAATTTCTCATTAATTCAATTATTCCCATTCCTGTTTTGGTGTCCAGATTACCGGTTGGCTCGTCAGCTAAAATTAAAAGTGGATTTAAAATTAAAGCCCTGGCAATAGCCACTCTTTGCTGTTCGCCTCCAGAAAGTTGAGAAGGTTTTCGATGCTCTTTCCCCTGAAGACCGACTTTATCTAAAAGTTCTCTTGCTCGAGAAAGATAATTTTCTTTTCTTGAGGCGAAAGGGAAGGTTGGTACCAGAATATTCTGGAGAGTAGTTAAGGTGGGAATCAAATAATAGGTTTGGAAAATAAAGCCTACCTTTTCTCGCCTGACATTATAGAGCTTAGATTCTTTAACTTTGGAAGTTTCAATCCCGTCAATAATAATCTCGCCAAGAGTGGGTTTATCGAGAGCCCCTATCATATTTAAAAGAGTGGTCTTGCCAGAACCTGATGGTCCCACTACTGCTGCAAAATCTCCTGTACTGATTTCAAGATTAATCCCCTCCAAAGCCTTAAATGCTAACTCTCCTCTTCCATAAATTTTAGTAAGGTTTTTAACTTTAACAAGAATATTTTTCTTTCCTCCCTCTTTTATGCTGTTTTTAATGACAATCATATGACTTTATTCATTACGTAATGTCTCCATGGGAGCTACCCTGGAAGCTTGCCAAGAAGGGTAAACTCCGCCCACAATTCCTACTATTACTCCGAAGTTCAAAACAAAAACTATTACCTGCCAACTTAATAATAAATATTCCCTCAAGAATTCCAGGTAATATCCAGAAATAAATATTCCAAACTGACCAATAAGAAGACCGAAAATTACGCCAATTATACTAAGGATTAAAGACTCAATTAAAATAGAAAGAATAATATTAATATTACTCCATCCCACCGCTTTTAAAATTCCGAATTCTTTTTTCCGTTCGATAACTGAAATTAGCATTACTATTAAAATACACATACCGCCAGCAACTCCGGAAAAAACTGATATCAATAATCTAAATTTAGTAAATATATTTAAAGTGTTTTCAAGATTCGTAAAGATGTCTTTATTTAAAAGAGTTTGGATTGGCGGTTCAGAGTTTTTAAATTCTTTCTTTATAGCCTTTTCAACTTTCTCTATATTCTCAAGTGAATCCACTTCTGCCACGATACTATTTATCTTGTCGGAAGGAAAACCAGCAATTTTTCTCACGGTCTTTTCTGAAGAGAAGAGATAATAATCTTCTAAAAAGTTGCCCGTCTCAAATTTACCAACAATTGCTAAATTTATTTTTTCTGGAGGAATACCTGGTTCCTTTGAGGGAATTATTATTTCGATTTTATCGCCTATTTTTATTTCTTGCCGGGCGGCTATTTTGGCTGACTGGGCAAGTACTTTCCCTACGATAACTTCTTCGTCTTTTGAGAAAGAACGGCCTTCGAAAATAGCAGTGGTAGGACCATCACCTTTTTTGTCTCTCTCTGGGTCTACTCCAACTAATATAGAAAAGGGGTCAGCAGTTTTAAGAGATTTACTAGAAATCACTGTCATAACCCTGGGAGAAACTGATTCTACATGTTTTATCTTTTCAACTCTCTCCACATAACTTTTAGGGATTAAAGAAGCTTCTCCTCCCGAAATACCAAGGCCCATCGGAGCATTTTCACTTGAAATAGTGATTTCTCCGGCAGCTTTTGTAAAAGACTGGTTAAATGCTTGATTGGCTCCGGCAGAGCTAGCAAGAATAAAAACCATTAAAGAAACACCTACCCCGACCCCAATAATTGCCAAGACTGCTACCCCTTTTTTTCGGAAAGCATTACGGAGAGAAAAAATAAATAAAGAAAACATACATCAAATTGCCTTCAAATTAAAATTAGGTTATTATTATATAATTTAGGCAATAAACTTTCAAAAGTTAAAGTATTTTATTTATGAAAATATTGGCAATTGATACTTCTTGTGACGATACCTGTCTCTCTATTCTGGAAGTTCGAAGGACTAAGAAAGTAATCCCAAAATTCAAAATCTTATCTAATATTGTTTCCTCGCAAGTAAAAATCCACCAGAAATATGGTGGTGTAGTGCCGGCGCTGGCAAAGAGAGAGCATCAGAAAAATCTTATTCCTCTTTTGAAAAAGTGTTTTAAAAAGACAAATAATCTTCAGAAAAAAAAGTTTTCAAAAAAAATTAGTAATTTAAAAGCTGAAAAAGTGGAAAATTTTTTAAAAAGAGAGGGAGAATTATATCAAAAGACAAAAATATTTCTAGAAAGATACAAAAAACCAAAGATAAATTTTATCGCTGTCACCCAAGGGCCGGGCCTTGAACCGGCACTTTGGTCAGGAATAAATTTTGCTCGAACCCTATCTTATTTTTGGCAGATACCTCTTGTCCCGGTAAATCATATTGAGGCACATATCTTTGCTAATTTTATTGGAAGAAGTAAATCTCAAATTTTAAAACTTAAAACTCTTTTTCCTGCCATTGGGTTAGTAGTAAGTGGGGGGCATACCGAATTAATTTTGATGAAAAAGATTAGAAAATACAGGCTCCTAGGCGAAACCCGAGACGATGCTGCTGGAGAATGTTTGGATAAAGTAGCAAAAATTTTAGAACTTTCTTATCCTGGTGGACCAGAAATCGAAAAACTTGCCAAGAGAGGAAAAGATGTTTTTAACTTGCCAAGACCAATGATTAATTCAAAAGATTACGACTTCAGTTTTGCTGGTCTAAAAACCGCGGTACTCTATCTGACTAGAAAAATCAAAAGAGAAAAATTAAAAAATTTGAAGCTAAAAGCTAATATGGCTACTTCAGTCCAACAAGCAGTAATTGATGTTTTGATTTCAAAAACGATAAGGGCGGCAAAAGAATTTAAAGTGAGAACAGTCTTGCTTGGGGGAGGTGTAATTGCTAATAAAGAATTGCGGAAACAATTTAAAGAGACAATAAAGAGAAAGTATCCCTTATCTAATATCTATTATCCATTATCTATGTTTTGTACTGATAATGCCGTAATGATAGGAATTTCGGATTACTTTAAGTCTCTTAGGAAAAAAGAGGTCTCTTTAGAGAAAATCAAGGCAGACCCTAATTTGAAAATTTAAAAGAAATTTAATATGACAATTGGTGAATTTATCTTTTATTTTTTGATTAGTGTGTTACCTTGTATAACTTGGCTTTTATTCTATCTTCGTCAGGATGTCCATCCCGAATCAAATAAAAAGATAATAGAAATCTTTCTTTTTGGCATGATTATGGTTTTACCAGCTCTTTTGTTAGAAGAAAGTTTTTCAAGCTTTCTACCAGAGGAAAAAATCCAGGAATCTTTCTTTTTACTTTCTCTCTATTATATTATTGGGGTCGGGTTAGTAGAGGAAATCTTAAAATATCTTGTGGTAAAATTAAGAGTGATAGATTCTTCTCATTTTGATGAACCAATTGACATAATGTTATATCTAATTATTGCCGGCCTTGGATTTGCGACTATCGAAAACATTATTGTTATATTTAATATAGAGACGTTGGAAGAGGCAGCAATAGTAAGTACCGTCAGATTATTAACCGCAATTTTTATCCACACTTTATCGGCAGCAATCACGGGATATTTTTGGGCTTTATCATTTTGTTTTAAAAAAGAAAAGAAGAGAAGCTTTTCTCTTTTTTCCGGTATCCTTTTAGCCTCTCTCTTGCACGGATTTTACGATATCTCTATAATAAGAATCGAGGAGACACAAAACCTCTTTTCTTTTTTACTTCCAACTGTTATAATAGTATTTACAGGGCTGTTAGTATTTTTCTTTTTTTTAAAGGTCAAAAAATTACCACGGACTTGTAAAGTTTAGATTTCAAAAAAATATGGAAGATTTTTTAGAAAAACTTTCGGGCTCGGAAAAAATCGAGGGCAAGCAAGAACCAACAAAACCCGTCAAAGAAGAGTCAGAAGAAGGACAATTAGCAGTAGATGTTTTCCAAACGGATAACGAGATTGTTGTCCAATCCACTATTGCCGGAGTAAAAGCGAGTGATCTTGATATTACTATTCAGAATGATATGGTTTCAATCAAGGGAGAGAGAAAAAAACTAATGGAGCTTCCTAAGGAAAACTATTTTTACCAAGAGTGTTATTGGGGTCCTTTTTCGAGGTCCATTATTTTGCCAGAAGAAATTAATGCGAACGAAGCCAGAGCCGAATTAAAAGATGGTGTACTGATTTTACATTTACCAAAATCAGAAAAAATTAAAACAACCAAGATTAGCGTAAAAGAGATAGAATAGATAAGCTATTCTTCTTTATCCAGAGGAGATATTCATTGAAGGTTTTTAAAAAAACAATCTTTAAGGTCATGGTCTTTCAAAAGAATATTTTAATTATTCTTTTGGCAGTCACTATTCTGGGGGTGGCTGTTTTTTCGTTTGGATATTTACCGAAAAATTCCTTCGCTTTTGGATTGAAAATTGGTAGCCAGGAAATAGGTGGCCTTTCTTTTAAAGAAGCAAAAACAAAATTAGAAGGTAAAGTGAGTGAATTTTTAGAATCAAAAATAAATTTTACTTTTTCTTCTAAAGATATTATAGAAACCATCCAAGCCACCCCAAAAGAGATCGGTGTCAATTTTGATATAGACGGAAGTCTAGAAGGGCCTTTTAAATTAGGGAAACCTAGTAATAATCAGGGGGGGGTTGGCCCCGGACTTTTTTTCCAGAATTTAAAAGAAAAATTTTTTGCCTTACAAGGAAAATACAATTTTCCAGTAAAGGCGGACATCTCAAATAATGCTTTTGAAGAATTTTTGACAGAAAAATTTGGAAAATACGAGATTTACCCTAAAAATGCCGAACCTATTTTCAATGAAAAAAAATTAGACTTTAAGATACAAGAACCCAAAGAAGGCTTATTATTTGAAAGAGAAAAAATTATCGAAGAAATAAAAGGACATGCTCAAGGTCTAAATATTAACGATATTCATTTAGCCTTAAAAAAAACTTTACCAGCCATTGATTTAAAAGAAGCCCAAAACGCCAAAGAGATTGCAAAAGATATCCTCAATAATAGTCCTTATCTTCTCTTAATAGAAGGAAGGGTTTTTGTAATTAATGAAAAACTTTTGGGAAACTGGTTTTCTTTCTTGCCCCAAAAAAAGGGTAATCAAATGAAGCTTTCGGTGTCCCTAGACGAAGTTTTAATTGGGGATTTTCTTAATGAAATCTCCGACTCTGTAAATATTGAGCCGCAAAATCCTGTACTAAGTTTTCAAGGGGGAAATCTAAAGATAGTCGCTCCGCCAAAAAGTGGCAAAACCTTAGATATAAAAGAGAGCACAAAAAAGATTCAAGAGAAAATCTTAAATAAAGAAACTAAAATCATTCTTTCTTTAACAAAAGCAGAGCCGGATATTACCGGAGAGACGATAAAAGAACTCGAAATTGAAACTTTGGTGGGCAGCGGAAATTCTAATTTTGCCGGTTCTCCAAAAAATCGGGTTCATAATATTAAGATAGGGGCTTCAAAATTTAACGGGGTTTTAATTGGACCAAACGAAGAATTCTCTTTTAATAAAATCTTGGGAGAAGTAGGACCTATACAAGGTTATCTACCCGAACTTGTCATCAAAGAAAATAAAACTATTCCAGAATATGGAGGGGGAATTTGTCAGGTATCAACTACTATGTTCAGATCAGCAGTAAACTCCGGTATGGAAATTTTAGAACGGCATCCTCACGCTTTTCCAGTAAGATATTATAATCCTCAAGGGTTTGATGCCACAGTCTATCTTCCTTCCCCTGACCTTCGCTTTAAAAATAATACGCCGGGATATATTTTAATTCAGTCAAAAATTGAAGGCACAAAATTAACTTTTGAATTTTATGGCAAAGATGATAAAAGGAAGGTTGTTGTCAAGGGACCCTATATTACTTGGGCTAAAGCCGACGGTTCGATGGGAACAAAGCTATACCAGGAAGTTTGGAGAAATGGAAAAATTATTCTCCAAAAAACTTTTCTCTCTTCTTATAAATCTCCAAAACTCTATCCTGTCCAACGAAATCCTTTAGATTAACAAAAAACAGAGCTCGATTTTAAAAACACTCTAAGTTTTGAGAGTGTTTTTTAAAATAGTGTCGGAGGAGAGACTCGAACTCTCATGGGTTTTGCCCACTAGGTCCCAAGTCTAGCGCGCCCGCCTGCCAAAGCCTGTGCCGAGAGTGGGATTCGAACCCGCAAACCTTTCGGCAACCCGCCTAAATTTGTGCCGCGGGAGAGATTCGAACTCTCAAGGGTTTCCCCAACAGATCCTAAGTCTGTCGCGTTTACCGGTTTCGCCACCGCGGCAAATTTTGGCGGGCGTGTTTACTAATTTCACCATCTCGGCATTAGGCACCGGCGGGCAGGTTTTCCAGTTCCGCCACTCCGACAAAAGATTAGTTTTTTATTATACAAATTCTAAATAAAAGAGCAACATTGATAACTGTTGCTCTTTTGGAAAGAATTTCTCTTAAAATAGAAAACTACACTCCGATGACTGCTCTGGCAAGCGAAGGAATTAATTTAACCGCTAT
>PFRL01000010.1:0-10698 GCA_002788555.1 Parcubacteria group bacterium CG_4_9_14_0_2_um_filter_35_11
TCCCAAAAAGCACCGAAGCAAAAAATTAGACAACAAAAGCCAAACAAGACTATTTCTTTTTTATAAAAAATGGCAAAAATTGTTAGAAAGAGAATTAGGGTAAAAAGGTAAAAAATAACTCCTATCTTTGAAAAGGAGGCCAAGAGTATCCCTCCCAAAAAGGAAAGGCATAAGTAGAAAAATGATTTCGAAAAACTCATAAATCAGATAGATAAACTAAACTAAGCAAAATCTTGTAATTTTCATTTTGCTTAATTATAATAAATAATAATTTTACTATCCAAATATATCCTTAAGAACCCAAGTAAGGACCGGGGTGTGGTGTAATGGTTAGTATAAGTCCTTCTTGTCCCCCAAAAATTTCGGCATCATTCGGGGCATGGTGTAATGGTTAACATTCACGCTTTGGGAGCGTGCGATTCTCGGTTCAAATCCGAGTGCCCCGAAATTTAGGCGGGTGAAGGAGGATCTGCCTGCCGGTAGGCAGGTTTAGTCCGAGATCGACTCTCGGCACCCCGAAAAAAGAAAATATGAAAAATACTAAAAAAATATTGCTGATAGAAGACGATCCCTTTATTTCGGATGTCTATATAACTAATTTAAGAAACAGTGGTTTTGAAGCATCTCTCGCTAGCGACGGAAAGAGAGGCTTGGAGTTAATTAAAAAAGAAAAATTTAATTTAATACTGCTTGACCTACTCTTGCCTAAAATTGACGGTTTTGCCGTACTTAAAAAGATAAAAAAAGAGCCATCTTCTAAAAATATTCCGGTAATTATTCTCACCAACTTAGGAGAAAAGGGGGATATTGAAAAAGGAAAAAAGTTAGGAGCTATTGATTACTTGGTTAAGATAAACTTTACACCAAAAGAAGTAATTGAAAAAATCAATACTTACTTGGAATAAAAAGGCGGGTATAGTTTAGCGGTAAAATGACTCCCTTCTCCATCCTCCGTAGCAGTATGCGGGATTAGTATAGTGGTAGTACGACTCCCTTCCAAGGAGTAAGCGCCAGTTCAATCCTGGTATCCCGCTCTATAGTCTGCTACTGCGGAGGACGGGCAAGGAGTAGTCACGGGTTTCCCGAAACTGTCTGCGAATAAAGTGAGTCCCGAAAAATTCAAAATCTTTGATTTTGTCAATTTTTCGAGGATCCCGTAATGTCCAGACAACCTTGGACATTTTCGGGGCAGTTACAGTTTCGCGATCCCGCTATCTCCGGAAAACGTAGAAATTCTTAGAAAACAGCATTTCGCAGACAGACGGGATCTCGAAAATCTACCCTCATTGTATTTCGGAGATTTTCGGGACAACTCCCGTTGCCCGCTCAGTTTTGAAGTCTTTCGATTATTCCTCCTCCAAGTAGGAGGTCTTTTTTAAAAAAAACGACATGCTGACCAGGAGCAATGGCACGCTGAGGGTCTTTAAAAATTACCTTCGCTTTATTACTAGGCAAAGGAAAAACCTCTGCTTCAGATTCTTTGTGGCGATAGCGGACACGGGCTTTCACTTTAATCTTTTTCTGGGGTGGTTCTATGGAAATCCAATTTAAATCTCGAGCTCTGAGCTCTTTTCCAAAAAGATATTGCTCTTCACCAACTACTATTGCATTATTTTTTGCTTGAATATCTAAGACAAAAAGTGGCCTTTGGGTAGGAGTTTTTGCTCCAATTTTGAGGCCTGTTCTTTGCCCGATAGTAAAAAAATATGTCCCCGGATGTTCTCCTATCTTTTTTCCTTCTGTATTGTAAATTGGACCGGGTTTCTCTTTAAACTTTTTCCTTAAAAAATCTGAAAGATTTTCTTCTCTTAAAAAACAGATGTCTTGGCTCTCTTTATAATTTTTGGTACTGAAAATTTTGGGAAATTTCTTTTCCATTTGCCTTTTGACTTCTTCTTTAATGAAATCCCCCAAAGGAAAAATTGTTTTAGAAATTTGTCCCTGAGATAGCTTCCACAAAAAATACGATTGGTCTTTCCTTTTGTCTTCAGCCTTTCTTAAAAACCATCTTTGATTTTGTGAATTATAACCTCCTTTTACATAATGACCAGTAGCCACTTTTTTAATCCCTTTTTTTTCTAACTTTTCTAAGACTAACCCAAATTTTATTTTTCGATTACAAAAAGGACAGGCATTTGGCGTCTCGCCCTTTAAAAGAGTACGACAGAATGGTTGAATAATTTCTTTTTCGTAGATATTTTTTGTATTCAAAACAATATGGGGGATTGAAAGAACCTCCGCTACTCTTTTAGCTCTTAAAATTTCTCCTTTTTCTATTTTATCTCCTATTTCTAAAAAGGTTACTCCTGTAACATCATAACCTCTTGCCCTAAGGCAGAAAGCGGCAAACGAAGAATCAATTCCTCCGCTCATTAAAACGGCAATTTTCATAATAAATCTTGATGAATTATCCAAAATACATTATAAAGTTTATCTGAATAAAAGAGAAATGAAAAACCCCGTCTACCAAAATAGACGGGGCTAAAGATTCCCTTTCTTTTTAATATCGAAAATAAAAAGCAGCAATCACCAGGCAAAGTCTATCTCACAGCGTCCTTGAGAGTTCTTCCAGCTTTAAATCTGGGGACAGACATTGCAGGAATTTTAATGGTCTCGCCGGTTTTTGGATTTCTTCCGATTCTGGCTTTCCTCTTAGATATCAAAAAAGTTCCAAAACCTGTTAAAACTACACCCTTTTTAATATTCTGGGTAATAACATCGAGAGCAGTATTAAGTACTTCAGCAACCTCGCTCTTTGGAAGTTTGCTCTTCTTGGCAATTGTCTCAACAACATCTTGTTTTGTCATATTCTTATTCTCAATTGACAACTGACAACTTTTATATATACGTCGTCCGTTGTTGATTATTTATTAATAAAACTCGACCTTTCTTGAGTTATTATTTTATCAAAAAAAATCTCGTCAAGCAACAAAATTGTTTTCTTTTTATTAAGAAAGGAACTGGAAATCCCTTATTTGAAATTATAACTCGTTTAAAAGTGATTTGCAATTTTTCCCAATTTTTTGTATTTTTAGAAGAAGGGTAATTTAATAAATTTTTAATAGGCGACGGAGCGTAGCATAGTGGTTTAATGCGCTGCCTTCGGGAGGCAGAGAACGTGGGTTCAAATCCCACCGCTCCGAAAAAATTGGTATTAGAGAATTGTTTAGAAAATGAATCAGAAGAAAACTGCTAGGAATATACCTATTAAAACTAAATTGTTATTTAGTATAATAAAAAATGCAAAAAGAAGGACAAATAATTTTAAAAAAAGAGGATAAAGGAGAGGGGGGAAAGAAAATCAAGATAGAAGTAAAAGTTGATTTTAAACGTCTATTATTTTACGGAATAGCTGCTTTGTTTATTTATTTTTTACTTTCTTATTCTTATAAATTAATCCTCAAATACGAGGATTTTTATTATTTAATCAACGCCTACTCTCAAAATCAGGGAGATTTGCCCCAGAATAATATTTTAGTGATAATTCCAGCAGCGGGAGAGAAAGTATATCTCCCTTTTCTAATAAAAGGGAAGGCAAGAACCTTTAATAATAAGTTAGTAATCCAAGTGAGAAATTATCCAACTGGCGAGTTACTTTATAAAGAAGCGATAGATGTTTTTCCACCAAAAGGAAAACAATATGGTGATTTTTTAAAGAAAATTGAAATATTAAATCCTCTGCCAACCTATCCTCACAGTATAATCATTGAACTATACTTAGAATCAACCAGTGGTTCAAAATCCAATTTGGTAACTATTCCTGTCCAAGTCCAATAAACCCTGTAGTGAGATTTCTCTACTACAGGGTAAATTAAAATCCCCTGGCGATGTCCTACTTTCTCCCAGAATAAATCTGGAATATCATCGGCGAAGATTAGTTTTACTTCTGAGTTCGGAATGGAATCAGGTAGTTCCTAATCTCTATAATTACCAGGGGATTTTTAATTTATGTGGTCTCCAAAATTCGCTCTGCGAATTTTGGAGTATTTTTTTCAAGACTTTTCTGGTACGAGACGAAATTTGGTCAATTAGTACTGCTTGGCTAAATCCGTTACCAGACTTACACCTGCAGCCTATTAAGCCCGTCATCTCCGGGCGACCTGCGAGTCCTAATCTTGGGGTAGGTTTCGAGCTTAGATGCTTTCAGCTCTTATCCTGACCCAACATAGCTACCCAGCGATGCCACTGGCGTGACAACTGGTACACCAGAGGTTAGTTCGCTCTGATCCTCTCGTACTAAGAGCGACCCCCCTCAAGACTCAACGCCTGCGACAGATAGAGGACCGACCTGTCTTGCGACGGTCTGAACCCAACTCGCGTATCCTTTTAATTGGCGAACAGCCAAACCCTTGGAACCTTCTTCAGCTCCAGGATAGGATGAGCCGACATCGAGGTGCCGAACAGGGCCGTCAATATGGACTTTCGGGCCCTACTAGCCTGTTATCCCCGGGGTAACTTTTATCTGTTGATCTTCCCCTTTTCTATGAAAAGAGGTCGGTTCACTAAGTTCCACTTTCGTGACTGCGCGGCTTTTCCGCCTTGCAGTAAAGCCGGCTTTTGGCTTTGCCCAACCGTTCCGATTTCCATCCGGAACTAGCCGACCTTGATAAACGCCTCCGTTACTTTTTAGGAGGCAAGCGCCCCACTTAAACTGCCCGGCACTCACTGTTTCCCGAGATTATCGGGATTAGAATCAGGCTCCTGAGAGATGGGTATTTCACTGTTGGCTCTGCCCCGACCGGAGTCGGGACTTCATCGCCTCCCCACTATTCTACGCACCCAAGAAAATAATTCAATGAGAACCTGCAGTAAAGCTCCCGGGGTCTTTCCGTCCCGCCGCAGGAAGAGAGCATCTTCACTCCCATTGCATTTTCACCGGGTTCCTCATTGAGACAGTTCTCTGGTCGTTACGCCTTTCATGCAGGTCGCTTCTTATGCGACAAGGGATTACGCTACCTTAGGACGGTCAGAGTTACCGCCGACGTTCACTAGGGCTTCGGGCAGTCAGCTTTTCCAGATTGCTCTAAAAAAACTGCCACCTTTAACCTTCTAGTACTGGTCAGGCGTCAGCCCCTATATATCCTCTTACGAGTTGTGCAGGGACTTGTGTTTTTGTTAAACAGTCGCCAGAGAGACTTTCGCTGCGGCCCGTAAAATCCTTGCGGATCACGGGCAGGTCTTATCGCGAACTTACGACCACTTTTTTGCCGAGTTCCTTAATGAGGAGTCACCCGTTCGCCTTGGTATTTTTTACACCAACCTACCTGTGTCGGTTTGCGGTACGGATCCTTTACTAATTAACCCTACGAGATTTTTCTTGGGAACGAGCTCACCTAAATTTCCCGATATTACATCGGGATTTTCTTAACCTTTAGAGTTGTCTTACGGATTTGCCTATAAGACCTCTTCAGATTAAGAACGGAAATCCAATAATCCGCTTAGGTTACTTCGCTCCGTCATCCCTTCGGAATTAATAAAGGAGAATCGGAATATTAACCGATTGTCCATCCCCCTCACCTTTTCAGGTGAAGGGTTAGAGCCGTCTAACCCTTGGCTGATATACATTGCCAAGGAAACCTTAGGTTTCCGGCGTCCCGATATCTCATCGGGATTGCGGTTACTCATGCCAACATCTTCTCTTCCCTTCGCTCCAGCCCGACTTACATCGGACCTTCACTGCAAAGGAAATGCTCCTCTACCACCCGTGAGATAAAAATTTATCTCAGGGGGTCCGTACCTTCGGTGTCTTGTTTGAGCCCCGGTAAATCTTCAGCGCTCTTTTGCAATCGAGTAGTGAGTTGTTACACACTCCTTAGAGGATGGCTACCTCTGGGCCGACCTCCTACCTGTCTGAGCAAAAGAACTTCTTTTTCCACTTAACAACACCGATGCTCTTGCGAGATCGATGCTCCGACTTCACGTCGGAGGAACTTAGGGACCTTAGATGACGGTCTGGGCTTTTCCCCTTTTGACTACGGAGCTTAGCCCCCATAGTCTAACTATCCAACTTTTAGTTTCTGGCATTCGGAGTTTGGTTGGAAAAACCAGGTAAAACCCGCGTAATTCCATCCAGTGCTCTACCTCCAGAAAAAAATGCTAGACGCTAGCCCTAAAGCTATTTCGAGGAGAACCAGCTATTACCAAGCTCGTTTAGCTTTTCACTTCTTACCACAGTTCATCCCACCGTTTTGCAGCGCGGACGGGTTCGGGCCTCCCCCCGATTCTCATCGGGGTTCACCCTAACCATGGTAAGCTCGCCTGGCTTCGGGTCTTATACCAAGAACTTAACGCCTTTTTAGACTCGGTTTCCCTGTGCCTCCGCTCCGTAGAGCTTAGGCTCGCTCTTGATGTAAACTCGTTGGCTCGTTCTGCAAAAAGCACCTGGTCACCCCGATTTTACATCGGGGCTCCCAGTCTTTGTAAGCCTATGATTTCAGGTTCTATTTCACCGCCCTCACCGGGCTACTTTTCACCTTTCCCTCACGGTACTAGTTCACTATCGGTGACCAGAGAATATTTAGTCTTGGCAGATAGTTCTGCCTGCTTCCTCCAAGGTTTTCTTTTCTCGGAGTACTCAAGAATAGAGATCAAGGTAGATAATGGTTTTCGTCTACAGGACTTTCTCCTTCTGTGGTAGTCCTTTCCAGGAACTTTCGACTAACCAAATTATCTTTTGTAAAACCTTGCCCACTTAATTAGTGGAATATCTCTATCTTACAACCCCCTGTTAGATAATTTTCATATCTAATAGGGTTTGGACTCTTCCCTTTTCGCTCGCCGCTACTGGGGGAATGGCTTCGCAAAATTCGAAAATTTGCGAAGCTTATTTTCTTTTCCTCCGCTTACTGAGATGTTTCACTTCAGCGGGTTTGCCATCTCACCTTTCGATGAGACTAATTTCGCTTATCGCGAAATTGGGTTTCCCCATTCGGAAATCCCCGGATCAAAGGTTGCTAGCCACCTCCCCGAGGCTTATCGCAGGTACGCCACGTCCTTCCTCGCTTTCTGGTCCCAAGGCATCCATCATAGGCTGGAATTTTTCGTCTCGCACCAGAGAAATCTTGGAAGATTAATCTCTGATGCTTTTTTAAAGAACTATCCTTCGCATCCTTCAACTATTATAAAACGCCGCTTAGGAAGCGGCGTTAAAAACCGTAGCTACAAGCCATTAACCGCTTCCTTTAAAGGATAATATCTTTGTCATCTTTTTAGTCATTGTTCTCATTATTAGTATTTTAATTTTAACTCTTGTAATTTTATTTGTCAAGGGTCGGAAATCTTTCGAAGTTTTAGGACTAAATTATAAATATCTCCTGCTCCCATTATAATTATAATATCGTTCTTTTTTATAATTCTCTTTAACTCCTTTAAAATATCATTTTGGTCTTTTAAAAAGCTAACTATTTTTTTATAGCCCAATTTTTGCCATCTTCTCTGAATGGACAAGGCAAGGTCCTCTGAAGATATTTTTCTTTGATCCTCTTCTTCCCTCCCAGCTACACCATAAATTTCGTTTAAAAAAAGGAGGTCTACATTATCAAAAGCCTTAACAAATTCTTTAAAGAGAATTTTTGTTCTCTTAATTTGATGGGGTTGGTAAACAAGGATTATTCTTTTTTGGGGAAATTTTCCCTTGGCCGCTTTGATTGTAACTTTTATTTGAGTTGGGTGATGACCATAGTCACTTACAAGCGTATAGGGTTTAGCGTTTAGGGACTCGTGAAAAATTTCAAAGCGGCGCCAAGCACCTTTATATTCTGAATAACTTTTAAAAGTTATTTGGTCAGGAATTTTTAGGACTCTGGTTACATTGAGAACACCGAGGGCGTTAGAAACATTAAAACTCCCGGGAATTTTTAAAATATTTTTGACCTTTGAGGATTCTTTTTGAGATAAAGAATAGGGAATAATTTTGAATTTAATTTTCTTTTGCTTTTTAATTCTCTCTATCATCTTTTTAATATTTTTATCATCTTTATCTGCTACAAGAGTCCCGCCTGCCGGTAAATGATTTATAAAGGTTCTAAAAGTTCTAAAAATATGTCTTAAATCTCGATAATAATCGAGGTGCTCTCTTTCAATTGAGGTTAAAACAATTATTCGAGGCCAATAATTCAAAAAAGCTGCTTTGTATTCGTCGGCTTCGATGACAAGGTATTCACTCTTTCCTATTTTGCAATTGGAATCTTTAAATTCCTTAAGTTTTGTCCCGATAATTACCGTGGGGTCAAAACCTGCTTTTATTAAGACCAGGGATAAAAGTGCAACAGTTGTACTTTTACCATGCATTCCGCAAACAGCAATCGTAAAATGTTTTTTTGTTAAATTACCCAAAGCTTCCGGATATGATTTAATTCTGATTTTATATTTTTTAGTCTCTTTAATCTCGGGATTATCTTTTTTTATTGCCAAAGAATAAATCACTAAATCTATATCTTTCGCAAGGTTTTTTCCTTGATGCTTTCCAATAAAAATTTTTGCCCCTTTTTTTGAGAGGGCTTTCGTAATTTCTGACTCGCAAAGGTCAGAACCAGAAACAAGAGCTCCTCTTTTAAGATAGTATTGGGCCAGGGCGCTAATTCCAATCCCTCCAATACCAATAAAATGAACTTTCATAAACTACAAATTATCCATCCTCCGTAGCAACGAGTTTCTACTGCGGAGGACGGGCGAATCTTTTACGAATATACGAATATGATTAATATTGATTTATGATTTTAGGAGAAACCTTTCTAAAATTTGATATTCTGCTCCTCTCGGAGTCAAGTGACTTTCCACTATGGCAATTTCTTTTACTAAAAAATTTAAATCAATTTGTTGGTCAATTTTTTTACCAAAAAGCTCTCCACCCCTGGCTCGTGCCAAAGTCAGGTGCACTTTCAGAGGATGGCGTTCGTCAACAAAAATCTGAGACTCTTTTAACTTTTTCCTAATCTCTTGCCAAATCTTTTCCAACATCTCTTCTTTTTCTCCAATTGCCCAGAGCATTCGCGGATATTTTTCATTCGGACCAAGGATAATCTTGATTAATCTTAAGAGAAAAGGGGGATTTTTTTGAGCAATATTTTTTAGTATCTCTTTTATTGTTATAATTTTATCTTCTTCTGTCCAGCCAATGAAAGCCAAAGTGAAATGAAGATTTTCTGGCTTTATCCATCTTAAATTAAATTGGCCAAGGACTTCTTGAAACCCAGCTAGTTTTATTCTCAATTCTTCAGGAAGTAAAATCGCAATAAAAATCCGGCGCTTCATAGTATTTATAATTATATCATATTAATTGTCTTGCCTTCAAAGAAGTGTTAAAATAATTCAAGAAATTATGAAGGAGGCTTTACTTTATAAAAACCTAAGCGAGAAAAGGGCTCAATGCCGAGTTTGCCCTCACTATTGTCTTTTGCTACCAAACCAGCGAGGGAAATGCGGTGTTAGAGAAAATAAAGATGGTAAAATCTATAGTCTTGTCTACGGAAAGGCAGCTTCGATTAATATTGACCCAATAGAAAAAAAACCTTTCTTCCACTTTTTACCAGGAACTGAGTCATTATCTTTTGGAACGGTAGGATGTAATCTGGCCTGCCTTAACTGTCAAAATTGGCAAATCTCACAATCTCCCAAAATTAGAAAGAAAATCGAAGGTCGGGAAATACTACCAGAGCAAATCGTAGAAATGGCTATTCGCTATCGCTGTCCGAGCATCTCTTATACCTACACTGAGCCAACTGTCTTTTCTGAATTTGCCCTTGATACGATGAAAATAGCCAAGAAAAAACGGCTAAAGAACTGCTGGGTTTCCAATGGCTTTATTTCCAAAGAAACATTGGAGCTAGTTACTCCATATATCGATGCCATTAATGTTGATATTAAAGGAGCAAGCGAAGAATTTTATAAAGAATACTGCAAGGCCCGTCTTGCTCCCATTATTGACGTCCTTTTGTTTTTGAAAAAGAAAAAAGTCTGGATAGAAATAACCACTTTAGCTATTCCCGGTGCCATCACCGAAAAGGACTTCACTAAAATCGCCAAGTTTATAAAAAAGGAGCTGGGTCCTGAAACTCCTTGGCACATTTCCCGTTTTTTCCCGGAAATTTCCTGGAAATTGCGCCATCTTTATTCCACTCCGGTTGAATTAGTCCAAAAGGGGTGCGATATCGGAATGGCTGCCGGCTTAAAATATGTTTACGGAGGTAATGTACCTGGTCTTGCTTCTGAAGACACTTATTGCCCGAGGTGCCACAAAAAGATGATAGATAGAACCGGCTATTCAATTGAAAGACTGGACAAAAAAGGGGAATGCTCCAATTGTGGCGAAAATTTAAATATCATAGAATAGAAATTTATTGAAACTTACTTGCCCTGCTCATGAAATTTATAGAGATTCATTGTTTCTATAAGTTTCTATGAATTTCGCACCGGAGGTGCTAATTTTTATCAATTTCTATGTTCTCTTTTGCCGCCATCACTCCTCATCCCCCTATTATCATTCCCACCATCGGCGGGAAAGATGATTTAAAAAAAGTTAAAAAAACTATCGAGGCAATGGAAAAATTGAGAGAGAAACTGGAAAGAGCGAGGCCAGAAACTTTAATTTTGATTTCGCCTCATGGGCCAGTAGGGTTTAAAGAAATGGGACTTGTAAAAAGCGAAGTGCTCACTGGAGACCTTTCAATGTTTGGTGACTTCGCAAGTAAATTTTCTTTT
>PFRL01000010.1:10990-12903 GCA_002788555.1 Parcubacteria group bacterium CG_4_9_14_0_2_um_filter_35_11
ATCAATAATTATCTTGCTAGGAGCATTATCGCAGTTAGAAGTTAATAGTTGGAAGTTGAAAGTTTTCTCTTACGAAGGTCCTTTCGGAGTAGGTTATTTGGTGGCAAATATAAAAGGATTAATTGATTAATTTTTACGGGCCTGTAGTTTAACGGCAAAACACGGCATTCGTTAACCCGCCGAAATTTTCAGGGGCCGATAGCTCAATGGTAGAGCACCGCATTCGCATTGCGAAGATAAGGGTTCGATTCCCTTTCGGTCCAAAATTTAGGCAGGCAAGTTGCAGAAACTGAGGGTTCAATTTCCTCCAGGTTCACCATTGAAGCCGTTAAAAAAAATTGCGGATGCGCTGGGTGTCTCACTCGATGATCTAATGACTGATAGTGGGTTCTAACCTTTCCAGCAAATACCACCATAATTAATTTATTGCCTCAAATCGTAAAACAGAAAGATGCAACTCCTCATTAAAAATAAATCAAAAGAAAGTATTGCTATCTCGCTTAGGAGAGCTGGTTATCGCTTTTTAGGGAAAGGCGAAGAAGGAGATGAGATGACTTTTATTCGTATTTTAGGAGTTAGCGGTTATCCGCGTTTTCATATTTATTTAAGGGTAGATAAATTAAGTCAAAAAATATTTTTGAATTTACATCTTGACCAGAGAAAAACAATCTATAAGGGTGCTCCAGCCCATAGCGCTGACTACGAAGGTATAGCCGTAGAAGACGAGATTGAGAGAATTAAGCGAGCTCTTCAAGAATCAGAATAAACGCGAGGAGTATTATAAGAAAAGTTAAATAAAACCGCCTGAAATTGGCGGTTTTTGCAAATTGAAAGAAGAAAATATTTGGGTTATGATTTAATATATGAATCTTGTAGAATTAGCGAAATCAGCTGTTGAGAATTATATAAAAGAGGGGAAAATAATCTCTCCGCCTAAGAACCTGGCGGAAGAATTTTTAAACAGGAGAGCTGGTACTTTTGTGACAATTAACAGACAACTGATAACTGACAACCTGCCTCGCCGGCAGGCGGGCAAACAACAGCTGCGAGGTTGTATCGGAACTTATCTGCCAATCCGTAAAAATATTGCCGAAGAAATAATTTATAACGCTATTGCGGCAGCGACCGAAGATTACAGGTTTGGTCCTATTTTAAAAAAAGAACTTTCTTCTCTTTCTTACGTTGTTTATATCTTGAGCGAACCAGAATTGGTAAAGGATATTAAAGAGCTTAATCCTAAAAGATATGGAATAATTGTAAAGACAATTCCTATAACCTATCCTGGTGGAACCGATGTAATCTTTAATGGCCATTTAGTTTCGAAATCTGGACTCCTTCTACCGGATTTAGAAGGAATAGACACTATTCAAGAGCAAATTTCAATTGCTTGTCAAAAGGGAGGAATAAATCCTGAAAAAGAGAAAATAATCATTTATCGTTTTAGTGTAGAAAAATACCAATAAAATTTCATGTATGTTATCAAGGTAGCACCAATAGCAAAAATTCCTTTGCCTTCTCCGCAGATTTTAACTTATTTCAGTTCTCAAAAACTCCAGGAAGGTTCTTTAATATTAGTCCCACTTCAAAAAAGAAAGGTCTTCGCCTTAGTGCTTTCCCAAAAGAAGGCAGAAGAAATTAAGGCAGAAATCAAAAGGGCAGAGTTTAAATTAAAGCCGATTTTAAGAGTGATAGAGGAGAGAGCTGTTCTTACCTCTTATCAGATTAAATTGGCTCATTGGATTTCCAATTATTATTGGGCACCCTTAGGTAAAGCTATATCATTATTTTTACCAACCTTCTTCTTAGGAGAACTGGCAAAAGGAAAAATTAAAGAAAAATCATTATTTCCAAGCAACCAACAATTAAATAAAATTGCGAAGAAATATTCCTCAAAATTGTATATTACTCCTTTT
>PFRL01000035.1:0-2975 GCA_002788555.1 Parcubacteria group bacterium CG_4_9_14_0_2_um_filter_35_11
ATCCGAACGCTACTAATCTGGAATGAAAAAACCCCGCAAAATTCTCGCGGGGTTTTTGTTTTGGCTTCCTTAATTAGATGATACAAAACCCCGAGAGAAAAACTCTCGGGCAGGAAATTAAAAAAGTTTTCAGACCTTTGTTGAAATTTCAATAATTTTATTTTGCCGCATTTTCACCAGCTAGATGACCCGTACTCCAACAATTTTGAAGATTGAATCCGCCACTCGGACCATCAATGTCAATAATTTCACCAGCAAAAAATAAATTATTAATTATTTTCGACTTCATTGTTTTGTCATCTATTTCTTCTAAAGAAATCCCACCACTTGTAACTATTGCTGAATCAAAACCCAAGAGTCCTCCTGCCGTCATCTCAAGATTTTTCAATAATTTTACCAGATTATGCCTTTCTTCTCTTGTTATGCTGTTTGCCTTTTTTTCTGGATCTATGTTGGAAAATTTCACAATTATGGGAATTAATTTATGAGGCAGAAGATCGGTCAAACAATTTTTAAATGATTTATTTTGGTATTTTTTAAAATCCCTTTGAACTCTCCCGTCTAATTTTGCAAAATCTAAGGCCGGCTTTAAATCAAGGGATATTTTAACCTCTCCGTTCCTCAAAAATTCCCCGACTTTCTTGCTTATGTCCAAAATTATAGGACCGCTTAAGCCAAAGTGTGTAAATAAGCATTCTCCGAATTCACTGCTCTTTTTTTTGCCTTTTTGGAAAATACTTATCTCAACATTTTTTAAGCTTAAACCTTGCAACTCTTTGACCCAACTTTCTTTTGTTTTTATAGGAACTAAAGCAGGAGACAATTCCTTAATATGATGTCCTAAATCCTTAGCCCATCTGAATCCGTCTCCGGTTGAACCAGTTAAAGGGTACGATTTCCCGCCTGTGCAAAAAATATAATTTGTGGCCTTGATTTCTCCATCTTTCAATATCAATTTTTTAATTTTATGATTTTGATAGTTGACTCCAATGATTTCTGAATCGTAAACTATATTCGCTTTATTTTTTACTAAATACTTAATCAGTGTTTTTAATACATCTTCTGACTTGTCGCTAAATGGAAAAACTCTTTTCCCTCTTTCTGTTTTTGTTTTTAAACCCAATTTTTCAAAAAAAGCAATAACGTCTCTCGGTCCAAAAGCAGAAAAAGCATGGAAAAGAAATCTTCCTTTCCCGCCGTAATTCTCCACTAATTTTCTTAGATTAAATTCTGCGTTGGTTATATTACATCTACCTTTGCCCGTTAAAAGAAGTTTTCTGCCAGGTTTTTTATTTTTCTCTACGAGAATAACCTTAGCATCTAATTCCGCTGCCCTCCCCGCAGCAATCATTCCGGCGGGTCCAGCGCCAACAACGGCTACATTAAAATTGTTTTCTTTTTTTATCATTGCTTTTCCTTTAATTTTTTCATTCTAACAAAAAAGGCCGAGAGAGAAAATCTCGGGCTAATTTGCTCCGGTGGTAGGACTCGAACCTACAACCAACTGCTTAACAGGCAGCTGCGCTACCATTGCGCTACACCGGAATGGTTTTAGCTCCCTAGAATATAGCTTATTAGGAGCGTAGATAATTATATAAAATTGTCTTTAAAAATCAACTAATTCCTTGGGTTCTAAACTAATTTCTAATTATTTCTTTGTTTTTTATTTCTCAGTTTCCTAGCTTCAGTATTCCTTCAACATTTTGGCTTTTTTGTTCTCTTTAATTTTTTCAAGGGCTCTTTGCTGAATCTGTCGAATCCTCTCCCTTGTGACATTAAACTCTTGGCCAACTTCTTCTAAGGTGTGGGGTATTCCGTCATCAAGACCAAATCTCATCTTTAAAATTTTTTGCTCCCTTGGAGTTAAATCCTGCAATATCTCTTTAATTTGTTCTCTTAAAATGGAAAGGCTAGTTGTCTCAGTAGGAGGAGTTGTTTTTTTATCTTCAATAAATTCTTCGATTGTTCCTTCCTGCTCTTCTTCTCCTATTGGTTGTTCAAGGGAAATAGTCCCTTGGCTGACTTGTTCTAAATTTTTCACTTTCCGAATTTCTTCTTGCATCTCGGCAGAGATTTCTTCGGCTAATGGTTCGCGTCCTAATTCCTGAAGTAATCTTCTTTTAATCTTATTGTATTTTGAGAGACTTTCGACAATATGAACCGGCAAACGGACGGTGCGCGCCTGGTCGGCAATGGCCCTGGTAATGGACTGACGAATCCACCAGGTAGCGTAAGTAGAAAATCGAAAACCTTTCCGCCAATCATATTTCTCAACAGCTTTAAAAAGTCCAAGATTTCCTTCTTGAATTAAATCAAGGAAGGTAAGATGAGCAGTTCTGCCAATATATTTTTTGGCGATAGAAACAACCAGTCTAAGATTTGACCTGACGAGTTTGTTCCTGGCAGATTTGTCTCCTTTTTCCACCCTCTTGGCAAGGTCTTTTTCTTCTTTAAAATTCAAAAGAGGATATTTCCCAATTTCTCTTAGATAGTTTTGAATGGAATCTATTTCTAGAACGTGCTCTGGAGGAGCTAATAATTCCTCTTCCGCTTCGGGGACAAATCTTGTAGAGTCTTCGATTTTAATTCCTTCGTTCTCTAAAATCTGGTAGATTTCTTCAAGACCTTGAATATCTTCTTCGGCTTTGGGAAAGAATTTGAGAACTTCTTGGAAAGTAACAAATCCGCGAGATTTCCCTCGTTCTACTAGTTCTTTAATAGCCTCTTCTTTTATTTGGGTCCTTTTTATCTGAATTGCTTCTTTCTTTTTTCTTCTCCTCTTGGGTCTCCGTCTTGGAGAAAGGGTTTTCCGTTTGGCTTTCTTCTTCCTTTTCACTCCTCTTAATTTTCTTTTTTTAAATATTTTCTTTTTAAATCTTTTACGAGCGGCCCCTCTCTTTTTTTTGAGAATCTTTCTAACTTTCCTATCTCTTCTCCTTTTCTTTTGGTTCTTTATAATTTTTTTTCTTCTTAAT
>PFRL01000035.1:3001-4906 GCA_002788555.1 Parcubacteria group bacterium CG_4_9_14_0_2_um_filter_35_11
AGTTTTCTTTTTTTTCTTTTTAAAACCTCTTTTCATAGTTGACTTATTTTTTTTAATAATTTTGAAATTTTGTTCTTATCGCCCGCTGCTTCTGCTATCTTAAGCTCGTTTATAATTTTTCTAATTTTTTCATCTTTAGAAAATTTCTGGAGCGAGTTTATACAAAATTGTATCTCCTGTTCGGGATTAATTTCTCCCTTCTCTCTTTCAAATTCATATTGTAGCTCAAGCAGAGAAATAAATTCACTAAGGTCTTTCGGAAGTTTTTCTCCTCCTCTCAGAGATTGAAAAAGTTTCTCGCCTTCTTCAAATGAAAATTTCAGAATTTCCTTATTTTTTCTAATTTCTTCAGGAAATTTTAAAAATAACAGTAAAAGCCGTTCTTCTAGCAATCTTTGGCGGGTCTTAGGTTTCTCTCTTTCTTCTATTTCTGGAGTTTCGGGAATTTCAGTGCCTACTTTTTGTTCTTTGGCAGTCTTTTTTACTTCTTCCCAAATTGCCTCTTCTTTAACATTTAATTCTTTGGCCAGTTCTTTAATCCAGTGGGCTTGTTCAATTTTATTTTGAATCCTGGCGATAAAGGGCAAGAGAAGTTTGGAGATTTCTTTCTTTCCTTCCAGGGTTTTCTTGTTAAATCCTTTAAGGGCTTTCTGGAAATAAAAATTAACAATCTCTTGAGAAGTCTCTATTAATTTTTGCCATCTTCCAGGATTTTCACTAATGACATCAGCCGGATCTTTTCCTTCAGGCAAAGAGACAATCTTTATATTAAATCCTTGAAATTGGGCAATGTCAATGCCTTTTTGGGTAGCTGCTTCTCCGGCAATGTCCATATCAAATCCGAGGATAAAATTTTTAGTGTAACGCGAGAGAACTTTTAATTGATAAGGAGTTAAGGTTATCCCGGAAGTAGAAACTATATTTTTAGTTCCTTCTTGGGAGCTCAGGATGACATCGGTATAACCCTCAACTAAGATACAGTTATCTTTTTTTCTAACTTCTGTTTTTGCTTCGTGGACCCCGTAGAGAATTCGACTTTTGCTATAAACTAAAGTATTGGGCGTATTAATATATTTAGATTCCGGATGCTGCGTACTAGATAGTTCTTTTCCGGTAATTGTTTTTACATCTTCGGTAGTCCGCCCTCCAAACCCAATTACCTGGCCCTGGAGATTGAAAATCGGAAACATTATCCTTCCTCTAAATCTATCATAGGGCGTTGATTTTTCTTTGTCCTCAGATTCTACCGCCAGGCCTGCTTTGACAATTTCTGTTCTTTTGTAGCCTTTGGAAACTAAAAAATCAGAAAGGCCTCGCCAAGTATTAGGCGCGTACCCTAACCGCCATTTTTCAATAGACTCTTGGGAAATTTTTCGAGATAAAAGATACTCTTTGGCTTTTTTACCAGTTTTTGTCTCGCCAAGCTGCTTTTCGAAAAACTTAGTAGCCAATTCACATATATCTAAAATTCTTTGTTTTTCGGTCCTTGTTTGGATTGGCTCTCTTCTAATTTCCACTCCTGCTTTCTTTGCTAAAATTTCCAGAGCCTCTTTAAACTCCGTCCCTTCCATCATCATTACAAATTTAAACACGTCACCTCCTTTTCCGCATCCAAAACAATGCCAAATTTGCCGAGAAGGAGATACATAAAAAGAGGGGTTCTTTTCCGAATGGAAAGGACAAAGAGCTCTATAGTTTGCTCCAACTTTCTTTAATTTTATATACTCTGAAATAACCTGGGCTATATCGAGGCGATCTTTGATCTCTTCAATTTGTGACGTCATATTGAAAAGCCGGTTAATAATTTAAAAAGGGGCTGGCAAACAAAGGGTATGCCAATAAACATCATAAATAAAATTGCACCAAGCGACAAGAGAAGAAAGTTCTGACGAAGTAGTATACTAA